>JAILID010000155.1 GCA_024695465.1 Lachnospiraceae bacterium
ATGGCGTTGTTGAACTGGACGCGGTAGCCGCGGTTGACCTGCACCTGGCCTTTGTCGTCCACCCACGGGACGCGGAACATGATGATGCGGTCCGGCTCCACAAAGCGGTCGAGCAGGCCGATCTTTTCATATTCGGGATGCTTGTCAAAAACGGGCGAAAGAGCCTCCAGCACCTCGGTAGCTGCCTGCAGGAATTCCTTTTCCTGAGGGTTGCGGGCTTTCAGGCCGTCAAATACGCGCTGTACATAAGCGTTCATAGGTGAATCTCCTTTCCGTTTGCTCCTTTGCAGACAGAAGCCTTGTATACAGCGGATATTTTATTACAGGAACGTAACAGTTTCAAGGGGAAGGATGTTTTTTGGGTGCATTTTCAAATGAAAACGCCCGTCCGGAAAACCCGGGCGGGCGGGAAAGAACAGCTGCGGGCTTATTTATAACGGGGAGTCGAGAAATAAGTACAGGGATACAGGCGTTTGTATACCCTGGCACCGTGACCTTCCTCATACCAGTAGGGCAGGTAATCTCCGCTGCCGGATACCAGGTTCAAGGTTCCGTCGGTGTACTCCCCGTAAATGGGAGTGTCTTCTTCGTAGTGATGGAGATACATGCCATGGAAGTCAGACGCGTCGGGGGCACCCATGGCTTCGAAATAAGCTTCCAGATCGGTGCTGGGGTAGGTAGGATCGTCCCACTCGTAGAACTTGTTGGATCCGTGATCTTCCAGAATGGTCGTGGTGTTAGGCATGTAGGTGATCCTGTAGCGTTCTTTTGCGCTGGTGGCATAGGTGATTTTATAGCCCCACAGGAACTGGCCGGAGTTGTTTTTCCAGTCGCTTTCCACCCCGACGATGTAGTTTACATCATCCGGATATTCGGTGACAACCTTGGAAATATACCAGGTGGTGTAGTAGAAGTGAATAATAGAAATATTTCCGACATTGATATCACTATAAATCTTTTTCAGATTATCTTTAACGATGAATGCGTTAGTAAAATCAATAGCAGTTACAAACTTTCCTTTTTCATTATAGAGGTCAAAATGTACATATCCGTTCATTTGTGTTAATTTTGCTGTAAAAACGCCAAGCCCTTCTTTTGAAAAATCAAATTTACTATAATCAAATGCTTCGACGTAGAAAGTGCTTTTTTCATCGGAAAGTTCGATGTTTATAAAACCGTTGTCTTCTGCAGATATTTTAGCGTTATAAATAACTTGTCCATCTTTTGACAAAGAAGAGTTCTCAAAATTTACGGTATTCACATAGAAAGAGTTTCCATCTTTCAGAGTAATGATGGCCGAGGCTCCTTTCCAGCCTTGTTCACTTTTATTTTTTCCAGAAACAGGAAGGGAGATTATGCCTATGGTTCCCTTCAAGTTTTGTTTTTGTCTTACCCCGTTTTCATCATAAACAGGATTGCCGGTTTCATCAACTTCAAATATATAATGATCACCAGAGATAACGACCCGTTCATATCTAATGGTCGTTACTGCCCCGTAAATACCGGTCTTATAAAAGTCATCATGGATAGTATATTCGACCCAGACAGGGGAGCCGTCGCGATTGTACAGGACGGTAACACCGTTTTTTCCGGCCAGGAAAGCGCCGTCTCCGGCTGGAGCGTCTTCACCGGCCAGATGGTCAGCCGTGGTCGTGGCCCAGACCCGTTTTGTCTCTCCGGTTTTTTCATCTTTAATGAGCATGGTGCCAGCTGCAACACCGGGTTGTGTTTTGTGGCCGGCGGAGGAAACCAAGGCATAGCCGTTTTCATTGACCGAAATGTATTCGGTGCCCTCCGGCCAGATGACGGCCGCCCAGTCCGGCTGTTCGGAGAAGAACAGCTCAATATTTGCATCGTTTACAATACCATATTTAGGGATAGGATTGCCTTCTTTATCATACTGAATGACACCGTGAGAGTCCGTCTCATAGACGATCTTTCCATCTTTGTCCTTCATCACGGTGGTTTCTGTGCGAGTGTATAGAGCGATATACTCCGGCATATCCGGCAGATGCAGCCGGGCGATTTTATTCGGGATATATACACTGATCCCGCCAGTGTCTTCCGCGGCCGCGAAAGCGGCGGCATAAAGGGACCATGCCATTACGGCGATGAGCAGAGCGCTTAAAAAGCGGAACCGTTTCTTCATCTTTTTCAACCTCTCTCATGGGAGCGTCGCGGTCAGCGGCTGTGTCAGACAAACCGCCGTGTTTTCCGGCGGGAATTCATGCTGCCGCATTACAGGTTCATCCTTAGAAATACCTGATTATCCACTAATATTATAACCCCGTCCGGAATGGCTGTCAATCGCGGAACGGGGTTTTGTGTACAAATTATGAACAAAAATGACGAAAAAGTTACAAGAAAAGCGTCGCTGACTGAGGTAAATAACTTTTTTCCGTCAGTTGACTCTTTCGTCCCCGAAGAAGAACAGGGCGACGGTACCGGGGCCGGTATGGCTGCCGATGGTGGTGCCGATGGAATTGATCAGCACCTTGCCGTTCAGGCGGGGGAAGCGTTCTTCCACCAGGTCTGCCACGGTTCGGGCGTCCTCCATGCAGGCGGACATACTGATAAAGCATTTCCCGCTGTACTGGAGGCCATCCGAGGCGTGCTCCTCCATCTTTTCGACGATTCGCGCGATGACCTTTTTCTTGGTGCGGATCTTTTCCCGGGGGATCAGGCGGCCAAGGTTGTCCATGTTCAGCAGCGGGCAGATGCGCAGCAGGGTGCCCACCAGGCCGGAGGCTTTGCTGATTCGCCCGCCCTTGACGTAGAAGGACAGGTCGGTGGAGAAAAACCAGTGATGGACGTGAAGCCGGTTTTCAATCGCCCAGACCTTCAGGCGGTCAAAGTCGTAGCCTTCATCCCGGCGGTCCGCCAGGGCGTCCATCAGCAGGCCGTAGCCGGAGG
>JAILID010000164.1 GCA_024695465.1 Lachnospiraceae bacterium
CAACTACAACACCGCCGGCACCGCGAAGCTGGTCGTCAACACCATGATCCAGAAATACGGCCACGACGAAGGCATCCAGTACCTGGTCGACCTCGACAAGAACATCCAGGTCTACACCAAGTCCGGCTCCGGCCCGTCCAAAAATGTCGGCACCGGCGAGTGCGTCATCGGCATCGGCTTCCTGCATGACGGCATCACCCAGATCGAGGACAACGGCTACGGCAACATCGGACTCGTGATCCCGTCCTCCGGCACTTCCTTCGAAATCGGCGCGACCGCGATCTTCGAGGGCTGCAAGCACCCGAACGCTGCTAAGCTCTGGATCGAGTACGCCCTGAGCCCGGACTGCGTTGAGCTCGCCGCCCAGAACGGCTCCTACCAGTTCCTCGTCATCGACAACGCCGAGCAGCCGGAGATCGCCGCCCAGTTCGGCCTTGATCCGGACAACGTCATGGACTACGATTTCGCGGACGCCAAGGAAAATACAACCAAGTACGTCGAGGAAGTCATGGCCGCTCTCGGCAGCGCCGCGGATGACCGCTTCAAGACAGAATAAGGATAAAAATCTTGCGCAACCCCAGCATGCCGGGCGGTTAGAGTCCGCCCGGCATGTTCATTTCCATCACATCCATCATTCAGGGAGGATCGTCCTATGGCTAAAAATCAGGGAGCTGCCCTGGACCGCAAGAAATTCTTCGCGGACCCGATCATGGTCACGACCATCTGTGTCCTGATCGCCTTCCTCACGCTTTTCATCCTCTATCCGCTGGCGATCCTGCTGGTGGACAGCTTCGTCACCCCGGAAGGCGTGAGTCTTTCCATTTTCCAGAGAGTGCTGGGCATGTCCAGCTTCCGCAAAGCAATCACCAACACCCTTAAAGTAGGCTTCCTGGTCGGGATCGCCTCCGCGCTCATCGGCCTGCTCTTCGCCTACGTCGAAGTCTATGTGAAATTAAAAACCCGCTTCATGGCCGGCCTCTTCAAGGTCGTCTCCATGCTGCCGGTCGTCTCGCCGCCTTTCGTCCTCTCCCTCTCCATGATCATGCTCTTCGGAAAGGCCGGCATCATCACCCGCTTCCTGCTGCACATCTACGACAACAACGTCTACGGCTTCTGGGGCATCGCCATCGTACAGACCCTCACATTTTTCCCGGTCTGCTACATGATGATGAGAGGCCTGCTTAAAAATATAGACCCCTCCCTCGAGGAAGCCGCCCGCGATATGGGCGCCTCCCGCTGGACAGTCTTCCGGACGGTCACGCTCCCGCTGGTTCTGCCGGGTCTTGGAAACGCGTTTCTCGTCACCTTTATCGAGTCCATCGCCGACTTTGCGAATCCGATGATCATCGGCGGCTCCTACGACACTCTGGCGACCACCATCTACCTGCAGATCACCGGAGCCTACGACAAGGAAGGCGCCTCCGCGATGGCGGTCGTGCTCCTTACCATCACGCTTCTCATGTTCATCGTGCAGAAATACTACCTTGAGGCCAGGAGCACCGCGACCCTGTCCGGCAAGGCCTCCCGCCAGAGGATGCTGATCGAGGACAGGAGCGTCACGATTCCGCTCACGATCCTCTGCTCGCTCCTTGCGCTCTTCGTCGTCATGATGTACGTCTGCGTCCCCTTCGGCGCGCTGTTCAAGACCTGGGGCTACGATTTTCATTTGACGACCAAATGGTTCAAGCAGGTCTTCACCAAATACAAGGGCTTCAAGGCCTTCAAGGACTCCTTCGTCCTCTCGCTCATCGCCTCCCCGATCACGGCCCTGCTCTCGATGATCATCTCCTACCTGGTCGTCAAGCGCAGCTTCAAGGCCAAGGGCTTCATTGAAGCGGTCTCCATGCTGGCCATGGCCGTTCCCGGCACCGTCCTCGGCATCGGCTACATCCGCGGCTTCTCCGCGGGCGTCTTCCGGACCGGGTTCCTGCAGGGCCTCTACGGGACCGGCGCGATCCTGGTCATCGTCTTCATCGTGCGAAGCCTGCCGACCGGCACCAGAAGCGGCATCTCCGCGCTCCGGCAGATCGACAAGAGCATCGAGGAATCCGCTTACGACATGGGCGCGGACAGCTTCACGGTCTTCATGACCGTAACGCTCCCGCTGATCAAGGACAGCTTTTTGAGCGGCCTGGTCACCGCCTTTGTCCGCAGCATCACCGCGATCAGCGCGATCATCCTGCTGGTCACCCCGCGCTATCTGCTGATCACGGTCCAGATCAACGAGTTCGCGGAGAAGGGCGCATACGGCATCGCGTGCGCATTCGCGACGATCCTGATCGCCATCACCTACAGCGCGGTGCTCCTGATGAATCTGGTCATCAAATATTTCGGCACGAGCAAGATGTATAAGGAGGAGTAAAAAATGGCAAAAGAGAAAAAAGGAGTGCGCCTTGAGCACATCTCCAAAATATACCAGGACCCGAAAACCAAAAAGAACTTCTACGCGGTCAAGGACACGACCCTGGACATCGAACCCGGCAGCTTCGTCACGCTCCTCGGGCCGTCCGGCTGCGGCAAGACGACCACGCTCCGCATGATCGCGGGCTTTGAGAGCCCGGACGAGGGCGAGATCTACCTGGGCGGGGAGCCGATCAACGCGCTCACCCCCAACAAACGGGATACCGCGATGGTCTTCCAGTCCTACGCGCTGCTGCCCCACTACAACATTTTCGACAACGTCGCCTACGGCTTGAAGCTCCGGAAGATGGACAAGGCCGTCATCAAGGAGAAAGTCACCGGCATCTTGAAGCTCGTCGGCCTGGAGGGCATGGAGGCCCGCATGACCAACCAGCTCTCCGGCGGCCAGCAGCAGCGCGTCGCGCTCGCCCGCGCGCTGGTCCTCGAGCCGGGCGTCCTCCTCTTCGACGAGCCGCTCTCCAACCTGGACGCAAAGCTCCGCGTCTCCATGAGAACGGAGATCCGCCGCATCCAGCAGGAGGCCGGTATCACCGCGGTCTACGTCACCCACGACCAGAGCGAGGCCATGGCGATCTCCGACAAGGTCATCATCATGGAAAACGGCATCGTCGCCCAGATGGGCACCCCGCAGGAGATCTACTACCATCCGAAGAGCGAGTTCGTCGCGGATTTCATCGGCGAGGCGAATTTCCTGCGCGGGCCCTTAATTTCCAGGAACGGCGCAAACGGCACCGCGGACATATCGGGAAATAAGGTCGACGTCGCCGGCGTCGAAGGCCACAAGGTCGGCGATACCTGCACGCTGGTCCTCCGCCCGGAGTCCGCCCTGGTCGCCGATCAGGGCCAGCTGCCCTGCACCGTGACCCTCTCCTGCTTCATGGGTTCCTACCAGAACTACCACGTCTTAGTCGGGGACACCCGGGTCATCGTCACGGACTTCAATCCGAAAAATAAAAAAATCTACAAGGTCGGCGACAAGGCCTTCGTGGCCTTCGACCCGGAAAACGTCCACGTTCTGTGAGAAAACATTTGGGGACGGTTCTTTTCTTCGCGAAAGGAACCGTCCCCGGCTTTTACGGAAGCTTGCGGAGAAGCGCAGACGCTTCTTCACGATCCATTCCCTGCCTGCAGCAGCCGATAGTAATCCGTGTCCACGATCACCCGGGACATGCGGAAGGCGTTTTCTACCCGGCGGTTCACCGACTCCACGTAAGCGGGGTCCTCCCCGCAGCCTTCCGCCGGATAGAAACGCCGCTCGCCCCAGTCGTATTTTCCTTTATCCGTGACCCAGTCGAGGCTGGACCAGAAGACGAGGGCTTCCGTATCCGCGAAGACGTCCCGCCCGGGCAGGAGCCGGGAATCAAATGTGAGGCCGAAAAGATTTAAAAGCGTCGGGAGCACGTCGAGGCTCATGACCGGCGAGCTGATTTCCCGCTGCATTTCCCGCTTTTCATTTTCAAGACAGCCGGACCAGATAATGAGCCCGTTCGTGTCCCGCTGCCAGTCATGATCGATCGGCGCCCCCATAAGATCGGAAATATAGCTTCTGCCGTTTCCCCAGGCCTCCCCGGAGCCAAGTCCATAAGGGTAGTGATCCCCGACCATCGCGATCACCGTATCATCCGCGATTCCGGCCTCCTCAAGCCGGGATACGATGATGGAAAGCATGTTCTCCAGCTCCATCTGGCAGCAGATATAATATAGAACCTTCTCCGGGTAGCGGCCCTTGCAGTACTCGCTGACCCGCTCGTAATAGCGTTTTACCACATCGAGCTTCGGGTCGTAGGGCGCGTGGCCGCTGAGCGTCATATAGTAGACGGAGAAAGGCTGCTTTTCAATCCAGAGATCAATCGTATGCTCGATCATGGAAGTATCGTTTGGATATTCCTGGCCGCAAAGCTCCGCCATTCCGGTCTCGTTGGCGATCCAATGGTCGTAGCCGAGGTTCGGATGCGTCAGCTGCCGGCTGTAATAATCGTAAGCCCCGTTGTGAAAGGCCCAGCTCTCGTATTCCAGCTCCTTCAGCTGATTGCCCATCGTAAAGCACATATGATTGCCGGCTGTCCGGAGCATGGAGCCGTCCCCCCATTGGGGCGCAAGGCCGGTCAGGAAGGACATCTCGCCGCTGGTCGTCGAGCCGCCCCATTCCGGCTGATAGTAATCTGAAAAATAAAAACCGCTGTGCGAAAGCCTCCAGAGGGTCGGCGTCAGCTCTTTACTGATAAACGCGTCACAATAGGACTCCGCCGTTATAAGGATCAGATTTTTCCCGGCGAAAAGGCCGCTGTAAGCATTTTGGGAGGAAGCTTCCGTCTTCAGAATATACTCGCTAAGCTCCCGGGCGGCTTCATTTGCCATCGCCCCGCTGAAATCGAGATCCATCTCATTCTTTCCGTAGGAGACAGGCTCTGCTTCTTCCCGGATCGAGGCCTCCGGAAGAAGAATCTGATAGGGTTCCCGAAGAAGAAAGGACTCCTTCGGATCGGCAGCCTCCTGGAATTCGTCCTTATGCGGCTCCTTCATCTCCAAATCGGAAGAAAAGCTTTCGGATGAGCTCCCTCTGACCGAAAGCTCAAAGAACAGCCTCGTCGCCGTGAGCAGGCCGAAGTTTTCCGTCGTGTTTGAAAAGGAGATTCCGGAATGATAGATCGCGCGCATAGCCCCGTCCGAAGAATAAACGGAGAGGGCGGCAGAGAGGGCAAGCCCCGCCGCAAGAGACAGCAGATAAAAGGCTTTCCCGCCCGAAGCTTCCCTTTTCCGGCCCTTCATTTTCCATATGAAAATGAAAACCGCGATACAGGGGACGCTGAAGATCAGGATCTTGGGCAGGCCCATAAGAAGGCTTCTTAGAAACTCGTCGAAATAGCCGCTTAGGACCCCGCCCGCGCCCAGAACCAGGCTCCCCGGCTCCATATAGGTGAGAAATACGCTGCGGATCAGCGATTCGACCGCAAAATAAAATGCGGAAGCGAGGAGGACCAGCATCGACAGGACGCTCCGGAGCCTGATCGGCAGCAAGCCGAAAAGCCCGGAGAGTATAAGGCCCGCCCCTGCCGAGAACCCTATGGCAGGCCAGGGAAAGCTAAGCCCGCCCCCTCCCCGCAAGATAACCAGGACTGTCTCGGCAAAAATGAAATAGGCCGGCAGGCAGAAATCAAGTATTCCGATTCTATTTTGATTCTTCATATTCTCCCCTTCAAGCGCTCCTATCCTCTCCTCCAGCCGCGTTGCGTCATCCTGCCCCGATGACGCAGAAACCCCGGACCTTACCGGCTCCGGGGTTTCTTTACGCCATTACATGAGTTTTCTGAACATCATCTCGAAATCTTCAAGAGTCGCATGCTTCGGATTGCCCGGCGCGCAGGCGTCAGCCGCTGCGGACTCGCAGAGGAAGGGCAGATCCTCTTCCTTCAGCTTCTCGAGCTTCGTCGGGATTCCTACGTCGATGGAGAGCTGGCGAACCGCGTCCACCGCCGCCTTTCTGTAGGCCGCCTGGTCCATACCGGCCGTATCGACTCCGAGGGCCTCCGCGATATCCTTAAACTTCGTGCCGGTCGCTTCGGCGTTGAACTCCATGACAATCGGGAGCATCATCGCGCAGGCAACGCCGTGGGGCGTATCGTAAACCGCGCCGAGCGTATGGGCCATCGAATGGGCGATGCCGAGGCCGACGTTCGAGTAAGCCATGGCGGTCACATACTGGGCAAGAGCCATGCCCTCGCGTCCGTCCGGATCGTTCTGAACCGCCTTGCGGAGATTCTTGCCGATGAGCTTGATCGCCTCGAGATCAAGACAGTCGGAAAGTTCCCAGGCCGCGGCGGTGGTATAGCCTTCAATCGCATGGGTAAGAGCGTCCATGCCGGTGGAGGCGGTAAGGCCCTTGGGCATCGAGGACATCATATCCGGGTCGACAACCGCGACATCCGGGATATCGTTGGGGTCGACGCAGACGAATTTTCTCTTCTTCTCCACGTCGGTGATGACATAATTGATGGTGGATTCAGCGCCTGTGCCGCCGGTCGTGGGAACCGCGATCGTGAAGACCGTACGGTTTCTGGTCGGAGCCACGCCTTCAAGGGAGCGGATATCCGCAAATTCCGGATTGTTGACGACAATGCCGATGCCCTTGCCGGTATCCATGGAGGAACCGCCGCCGATC
Organism: Lachnospiraceae bacterium; assembly: GCA_024695465.1. Taxonomy (GTDB): domain Bacteria; phylum Bacillota; class Clostridia; order Lachnospirales; family Lachnospiraceae; genus Chordicoccus. Next base: position 6,581 of record JAILID010000164.1, read on the forward strand.
GTGATCATGAAATCTGCGCCGGACTCCTTGTAGGCGGCAACGCCGTTCTGGACGTTCTCGATCGTCGGGTTCGGCTTGATATCAGAATAAAGCGTGTAGGGAACGCCGTTCTTCTCAAGAAGATCCGTAACCTTCGCGGTGACGCCGAATTTAACCAGATCCGGATCGGAAGCGACGAACGCCTTTGTAAGACCTTTGGACTTGATAATGCCCGGGATCTCATTGATGGCCCCATGGCCATGATAGGAGACGCCGTTTAATACGAAACGATTGACTGCCATGATAAAACCTCCTTTGACTGCCTGTTTGCATCTGATATTAAGAACTATGCACCGCCTTTTTTCCTGCGGCATATTTTTATTTTAACACTATTTGCACAATTTTAAAACAACGAAAGCCATCTTTTCATAAATAATTCATAACTTATAGCTTCCGCGCAGACTGAAGACCCCGCCTCAGGAGACAAACTGATAGATCGTGAAGGCTGCGTAAATCATTAGCAGCGAAAGACCCTGCCACTTAAAAAGCTTCCCTTTCCGGAGGGCCGGGACGCAGAGGATCAGCATGACGATCAGCATCAGCGGGATATCGATGACGAGCGAGGAATTGATACCCGCGATCGTCTTCTCCGCCGGAACCGCGAAGGGCGAGATCGTGATCGCCATACCGGAAACCAGCACGATGTTGAAGAGGTTGGCCCCGATGACATTGCCAACGCTCAGCGCGCTGTGTCCCTTCATGAGGGAGGTAATCGCGGTGATCAGCTCCGGCAGGCTGGTGCCGAGGGCCACCATGGTAAGGCCGATAACGCTGTCCGGTACTCCCAGCGTCTTCGCGATAATGGTTCCGTTGTTGACGAGCAGGTTCGCCCCGAACGCGATTGCCGCCGCGCCGACCGCAAGAAGGACGATTTCCTGCCACATGGGCTTTTCTTCATTTTCCTCCTCATCGGCTGAAGCCTCCTCCGGGTTCTTCGTCATCTGCCGCACGGTCGCAGCCATGTAGACGATAAAGATCGCGAGAAACAGAAGGCCGTGCAGGCGGGAAAAGGCGCCTCTTAGATAAGCGATCAGCGAATAAAGAGCCGCCGCGGCGAAGAAAAAGCCGGCCGGCAGAATGAGCGAGGACTTTTTAACCGGGCCCGGGCGGATCGCCGCGGTGAGCGCCGCGATAAGGCTCGTGTTGCAGATGATCGAACCGATCGCGTTGCCGTAGGATATCCCGGCGTTGTGCTGGATCGCCGCCTGAGCGGAAACCATGACCTCCGGCAGGGTGGTGCCTATAGAGACCACTGTAGCCCCGATTAAGAGCTCCGGCAGCTGGAAGCGGTGCGCGATGCCGACCGCGCCGTCTACGAACCAATCCCCGCCCTTGATGAGCAGGACAAAACCGAGAAGAAACAACAAGACTGGAACAAACATGTTTTTCACCTTTCATATTCTTATTGATCAGAACCCGGACCTCGGATTCGCGTTCTATTATAGCGCTCTTTTCTAAAAATAGTATCCGCCTCCCTCAAGTTTTATCCAGATTTTACGCTGAAAATCCCGAAGCCTTCTCCGCCGGATCTCTTCCGCGCTCCCCTCCCGCTATCTGACCTTATAAATATCTTACATATTGGATATTTATATATAGTCAATTTACGTTATAATCTTTAAGTATCCGGCAGCCCTTCATTTCCTGCAGAAGCAGAACCCGGGGCAGCCGCGAACAAAAAGAGCCGAAGCCCTGCTGCAAACGCGCCGCAAGAACGCGGCTTTAAGGCTTTCGCCCCAACTTCGCTTAATGAAAGGAAAAATGAAATGAAACGCGTCTTAACTATCCAGGACATCTCCTGCCTCGGAAAATGCTCGCTTACCGTCGCCCTTCCCCTGATCTCAGCCATGGGATCCGAGGCGGTAATCCTTCCGACTGCCGTCTTAAGCACCCACACCATGTTTAAAAACTTCACCGTAAAGGATCTCTCCGATCAGATCGAGCCGATTGCGGCCCACTGGAAAAGCGAGGGAATCACATTCGACGCCATCTACACCGGCTATCTCGGCACCGAAGAAGAGATCGAGACCGTTAAGAAACTGATCCAGGATTTCCGCGGCGACGGCACGCTGGTCTTCATTGACCCGGCCATGGGCGACAACGGACGTCTCTACCCGGCTTTCAACGAAGCCTACGCGAAAAGGAACGCCTCCCTGTGCGGAATCGGCGATATCATCGTCCCCAACATCACCGAGGCCTGCTTTATGACCGGAACGGAGTACCGGGAGAGCTATGACGAAGCCTATGTGAGGGAGCTGCTCCAAAAGCTCAGCGGCCTCGGGGCAAAAACCGCGGTCCTGACCGGCGTCTCCCTCTCGGAAGGGAAGACCGGGGTCATGGGCTATGAAGCGGAAAGCGGCCGCTTCTTCAGCTACCAGAATGACCGCATTCCGATCGCCTACCACGGAACCGGGGATATTTTCTCCAGCGTCGCGGTCGGCGGCTATCTCGCCGGCCTTACGCTGGATCGGGCGATGCAGCTATCTGCCGACTACACGGCCCGCACGATTGCGGTCACCATGGACAACCCCAGGAAGCCCTGGTACGGCGTGGACTTCGAGACGACGATTCCCTGGCTGGTCAATTCCCTGCAGGAGGGGCTTAAGGAGTAAAATGAAGTGCCGTTACATCCGGCGCGCAAACCTAAAAAGGGCAGGGATCCAAATCGGATCCCTACCCTTTTTGTATCTTTCAGTCCAGATAACTCTTCAAAGCTTCCAGGTTCGCCGGCAGGAACTTCGCCTTGCGCCCGCTGAACATCTTCTCGAGCTCGTGGCGGATGGTTTCGACTTCGACGATTCCGGTCTCCTTCAGGATCGCGCTCAACATGACGATGTTGGAAGCGCGGTCATTGCCGAGTTTGTTGGCGATCTCGTTGGCCGGAACCTCGACGACCTTGACGTCGGTCCGGTTTGAGCTGATCGGGACAAGGGAGCTGTTGATGAAGATCGTCCCGCCCGGCACGACCATGGATTGGAACTTGGTCAGGGACGGCAGGTTCATCACGACCAGCATATCCGCTTCATTGATGAGCGGGCAGCTGATCGGACGGTCCGAGACGACAACGGTGCAGTTGGCGGTGCCGCCGCGCATTTCCGGTCCGTAGGAAGGAAGCCAGGTAACCTCCTTGCCCTCATCCATAGCAGCTTTCGCGATCATCTGGCCGATGGCAAGGGCTCCCTGGCCGCCTGCGCCGGCAAAAAACAGTTTTTTCTTCATGATCAGAATCCCTCCGGTGTTTTAAAATTGCGGACCGGGTAGTACTCGGCCATGTTTTCTCCGACGAATTTGAGGGCGTCTTTCGGCGCAAGCCCCCAGTTGGTGGGACAGGAGGAGAGGAACTCCACGAAGGTGAAGCCCAGACGCGCGTCCTGGATATCCAGGGCTTTCTTGACGACCGCCTTGGCCTTGCGGATATTGGCCGGATTGTTCAGCATGACGCGCTCGACAAAGACCGCGCAGTCGATCTGGGAGATGATCTCGCACATCTTGAGCGGGAGGCCGGCCTGCTCGACGGTCCGTCCGTTCACGGAAGTCGTGGTCTTCTGCCCGATCAGGGTCGTCGGGGCCATCTGGCCGCCGGTCATGCCGTAGATCGCGTTGTTGATGAAGAAGGTGGTGAATTTCTCACCCCTGTGGGCGGCGTGAATGATTTCAGCGGTGCCGATAGACGCCAGGTCGCCGTCGCCCTGATAGGTGAAGACCACCTGATCCGGATGCACGCGGCGGATGCCGGCGGCGATGGCCGGCGCGCGGCCGTGGGTCGACTCGCACATATCCACGTTCATGAAATGATGGGCGTTAATCGAGCAGCCAATTGGAACGACGCCGATCGTGTTGCCGAGCGAGCCCCTCTCCTCAAGACACTCCATAATGATGCGGTGGGCGATGCCGTGGGTGCAGCCGGGGCAATAAGATGTATCGACAGGGACCATACCCCTGGTGGGTTCAAATACGGTTTTCATTTTTCTGCCTCCTTTAAAGCTTTTTCTGCACGGTCCGCGATCTCGATGGAGGACGGAACCATACCGCCGGTGCGGTTTATAAGTCCTACCGGCCAGCGGCCTTTGGCGGCTGCCTTGACGTCGACCAGCATCTGGCCCATGGACAGTTCGGTGGACAGGACGACCTTGCAATTCTTCCCGATCTTGTCGAAAGCGGCTTCCGGATAGGGCCAGAGCGAGATCGGACGAATGAGGCCCGCCTTAATGCCGCGCTCTTCGAGGATCTCAATGGCTTCCACGCAGAGCCTCGACATGGTGCCGAAGGCGACGAAGACGATCTCGGCGTCCGGAAGTCCCTGGTCGCTCCATCTCACAAGCTCCTTTTCGGCCTTTGCGTAGCGCTCGAACATGTCGTGGACGTGATTTTCGAGGACCTGCGGGTCGAGGCGGAGAGAATAGACGACGTTGCGGCCCGGATGGTTGTCGGTACCGGTGATGGCCCAGGGCTTCTTCTCGTTGATCTTCTCGACCGGCGTGATGCCGCGGGCTTCCGGAAGATCGACCGGCTCCATCATCTGGCCCAGCATGCCGTCGGCGAGGATGACGACCGGATTGCGGTATTCCTCCGCGATGTCAAAGCACTCGTAGATCAAATCAGCGCATTCCTGGATGCTGGAGGGCGCGAAAACCGGGATCCGGACGTCGCCGTTGTAGCCGCCGCGGGTGACCTGGAAGTAGTCCGCCTGGCCCGGCTGGATGCCGCCGACGCCGGGGCCGCCGCGGGAAACGTTCAGGATGACGACCGGGACCTCGCAGGAGGCGATGAAGCCGATGCCTTCCTGCATCAGGGCGATGCCCGGAGAGCTGGTGGAAATGAAAACCCGGCCGCCGCTTGCCGCCGCGCCGAACGCCATGTTGATGGCGGCCAGCTCGGACTCAGCCTGGATGAAGGAGCCGCCGGCTTTGGGAAGCTCATGGCTCATATACTCAGGTATCTCATTCTGCGGGGTAATCGGATAGCCGAAATAGCATTTTACGCCGGCCCGGATTGCCGCCTCGGCAAAAGCTTCGTTGCCTTTCATCAATATTCTGGACATCATTCACCCTCCTCTAACTGATAAATGCTGATGCACAAGTCCGGACACATGGCCGCGCAGCTCGCGCAGCCGATGCAGGACTCCTGATCGACAATGCCTGCAGGGTGGTAGCCTTTGGCATTTACTTCAGGATCCAGAGCAAGAATTTTCTTTGGACAGAAGCTGATGCAAAGCTCGCAGCCCTTGCATTTTTCCCGGTTGAATACAACCTTAAACCTTTTTTTCATTTTACCGGTATCTCCTTTATAAAAATAGTAATCCCATCCCGCCTTTGGAGCGGGATGGATGTTGCTTACAGCTGGTTGCGGATGATCTTGCCGCTGATCGTCTTCGGAAGCTCGGTGCGGAATTCCACGATACGCGGATATTTGTAAGGCGCCGTGCGCTTCTTGACGTAATTCTGGATATCCTTCTTGAGCTCGTCGCTCGGCTCCGTGCCCTTGACAAGGACAATGCTGGCCTTGACGACCTGGCCGCGGATCTCATCCTTCGCCGCGGTGACCCCGCACTCGAGGACGTAGGGAAGCTCCATGATGACGCTCTCGATCTCGAAGGGCCCGATGCGGTAGCCGGAGGATTTGATGATATCATCCGTGCGGCCGACGTACCAGAAGTAGCCGTCCTCATCCTTCCAGGCAAGGTCGCCGGTGTGGTACCAGCCGTCATGCTTGACATTGTCCGTGGCTTCCTTGTTGTTGAGATAACCCTTGAAGAGGCCGCAGGGTTCTGTGCCGGAATAACGGATGCAGATCTCTCCGGGTTCGCCGACATTTGCCTCCTTGCCGTCCGGGTTCATGAGCATGACCGTGTACATCGGGCTCGGCTTGCCCATGGAACCCGGCTTCGGGGTCATGCCGATGAAGTTCGCGACCGTCAGCGTGGTCTCAGTCTGGCCGAAGCCCTCCATGATGGAGATGCCGGTCGCCTCGCGGAAACGGTTGAAGACTTCCGGGTTCATGGCCTCGCCGGCGATGCTGGCGTGGCGGATGGAGGAAAGATCGTACTTGTTGAGGTCCTCCTTGATGAAGTAGCGGTACATGGTCGGCGGCGCGCAGAAGGTCGTGATATGGTATTTGGCAAAGAGCGGCAGGATGTCGTCCGCGTGGAAGCGGTCGAAGTCGTAGACGAAGGTCGCGCCGCCGTTCATCCACTGGCCGTAAAGCTTGCCCCAGAGAGCTTTGCCCCAGCCGGTATCGGATATTGTCAAATGAAGGCCTTCCGCATGTACGCACTGCCAGTAGCGGGCCGTCACGAAATGGCCGAGCGCATACTTGCAGCTGTGGGTGACCGCCTTCGGATAACCCGAAGTGCCCGAGGAGAAGAGCATGAGCATGCTGTCATTTCCGCGGATGGAGTCGCCGGTGAAGCGGTAGCGGCTGGAGTACATGTCGTACTCGTCGTCGAAGCAATGCCAGCCCTCGCGGCTGCCTTCCGTGACGAAGAGTTCCTGGACGGAGGGGCAGGCAGGAAGGGATTTCTCGACTTCTTCCGCGCAGGCGGAAAGTGCGCAGCAGCAGACAGCCTTGACATTGGCGGTCTGGAAGCGGTATTCGAGATCCTTCTGCTTGAGCTGGTCGGTCGCGGGGATCGCGATCGCGCCGAGCTTGTGGAGACCGATGATGATCGGCCAGAACTCCCAGTTGCGGCGAAGGATCAGCATGACCGCGTCGCCCTTCTTGATGCCGTGGGCCTTAAAGTAATTGGCGGCCCTCGCGCTCATCTTCTTCATGTCAAAGAAGGTGAAGCGGCGCTCAACCTTGTTGCGGTCGAGGTGGATCATACAGAGACGGTCCGGCTCTTTCTCCGCGATGGCGTCGACGACGTCAAAGGCGAAATTAAAGCGGTCGGTATTCTTAAAAGTGACTTCCTCGGGATAACCGTCCTCGCGCTCCCTGACGGTGACGAAATTGGAGACGAAGTTCGGGGCTTTGAGGGCGTCCGGAGAGACTTCCTTCTTGATCTCGGCGGGTGCGGCTTTGGAGATCAGGCGGCCTTTTTCCCACTTGAGGTCGGCGCCTTCTTCCGGCAGGACGATCGCGAGGAAGCGGACGTCCTTGCCGCCGACGGCGATGATGCCGTGGGGATTGCCGGAGTTGTAGAAGATGGAATCCCCTGCGTGAAGGACCTCCTCATTGTCCTTGATCTTAATTTTCATGGATCCCTCAAGAACGTAATCGAATTCCTGGCCCGGATGTGTGACCTGCTCGATCGGCTCCTTCTGCTGCTCCTCATTGTAATTATAGACAACATAGTAGGGATCCGCAATACGGTCCTTGAAGAGATGAGCGACGTTTTTTATGACAATGCCCGGCTCCACGCTGGTTAACTGTCCTCCGCCGCTTCGGGTCAGGGTATAGCCGGTCAGGAGAGGCGTTTTGCCTTCCAGAAGCTCCATGATCTCTACGTCGAAGACAGAAGCGCATTTGTGGATGAAAGAGAACGGAAGATCCGCGCTGCCGCTCTCATAAGCAGCGTAGTCGACAAGATCGAAACCGGTCATATCGGCCATCTGTTCCTGCGAATAACCGCTGTCAAGCCTCAGAGCCATAATTCGGCTGGCAACCTCCTTCTCCATCTGGCTTGCTGCGCTTTGCTGCATGGCGTTTGCTGGCATAGATTATTACCTCCTATAATTATTTTTAGCATATAAAAAGCCCATCTCAAAATTTTGAGACGGGCTGATATATCAACTCGCGGTACCACTCAAATTACACCCTAAGGTGTCTCTTCAGACTCCATCAAGTCCTGGGCACTAACGCAGCCTTCTCGGGAGAACCTAACGGCGAGACCGCTCAGCGCTCCGACTCGGAAGTGATAAATCATTGGGAGGTCCTTCTTCCTGCTCTCAGCAAATGCAGGTTCTCTGTAATCCGGATGTTTCCCGATCGTCTTCGTCACAGTCTTTTCCCCTAAAGGGTTAATGGATATTCGGTTTTGTGCTGAGAGGAATTTTAACAGAAATACAAATCCCTGTCAAGATTCTTTTTTATGATATTGCCTTGTCTTCAAAACTATGGATTCTTGACAAGGCCGTTATTGTATCGGATAATAACAAAAGTTGCTGCAAAAGGAGTATAAAACCATGAATAAATTTTTGGAAACGATCACAGAAGGCCCCAGAATCCTGATCGTATGCGGGCATTTTGGCAGCGGAAAAACCGAGTTTTCCGTCTCGCTGGCCTTTGCGCTGGCCCATTTAAGAAATGAAGGGCGGATAAGCGGCGACCTGGCGCTCTGCGACCTCGACGTCGAGAACCCCTATTTTCGAAGCCGCGAACTCACGGAAGAGATGGAAAAAGAAGGAATTTTCGTCTATTCGGACCCCTATCACGGCAAAAACGGCTCTGAGCTGCAGACGCTGGATCCGGCAATCCTTGCTCCGGTGGAGAATAAGAACTGCCGGGTGATTCTGGATACCGGCGGAAACGCGAGCGGCGCGATGATTCTGAACCAGTTCCGGCGTCACTACGGGGAGAACTACCAGATGATCTATGTGGTCAATAAATTCCGCCCCGGAACGGATACCCCGGATAAAATCCTCACGGAGATTCAGGAGATTGAGCGGACGACTTCGCTTAATGTGACCGGCCTTATCTCCAACAGCCATCTGATCTGGGAGACGAGGGAAGCCGATGTATCAGAGGGCCTGGCTTTCGCGAAAGAAGTCGGCGCGGCCGCCGGCCTTCCGGTCCTCTGCGCCTGCTGCCATAAGGATCTGGCGGTGAAAATGAAAAGCTGTGGAGATATCGATATCTTCCCCGTCGGTATGTATATGCGAAAAAGCTATCTCGATAAGAAGCTTTCGGGCCGGAGCTGAAGGACGCGCTTTTGGGTGCTTTCCCCCTGGCCGGCAGGCTCCTCTAAATACTGAAAAAGCCCGTTTCCCATCAGGGAAACGGGCTTTCCTATTTATTTTTCTTAAATACCTTCTGCTTGAATGCCTTGTTTCCGTCCTTATCGGACAGTCCTCTTGCGGCTCTTCAGCATGACGGAGCCGACAAGCGTTCCGACGACAAGCAGCGCAATCAGGATATAGGGAAGGTTGGAGATCACGATACCGGTCGGGGTATTGTAAGGAAGCTTATTCAGAACGTCAACCGAGTTTTTACCGGCCACGATAGTTGCCGGAGAAGCAGAAACCACCGTACCGCCGGAAGTATAGCTATAGGTCGTCTCATAGCCGTTGGCGTTCTCCTCTGCCTCAGTCACCGCGAACTTAAGGCCGACCCCGATCCTGGTAAAGACCAGACGCTGATTGTGTTTCAGCTGGAAGTCGAAACCAGCCGCGTCATTGACTTGAAGCTCATAGCAGCCGTATGTTGTTGAGTCAACCGTTACCGAGCTGTTGTAGGCTGTCTTCGGAGCAGTCTCATAGCTCCAGATGTCCTTATCGCCCATGGTGACCACATAGGCCTTATAGGTTCCGGCAAGGCCGGTGAGCTTCAGGTTGAAGTTATAATAGAGGGAGGTATCCGCATACTTGCCCTCAACCTCTTTGCCAATATAGAAGTGATAGTTGGCCGCCTCATCTTCCGTATCTGCAGGATCATGTCCGCCCTCATCCGGGTCGTCATCGGTAGATTGCGGATCGTCGGTCGGATTATCGTCAAGATCCTGGCCTTCATCCGGCAGCTCCTCGGTTCCGAGCACTTCCGTAAGGGTATTCGTGAAGGTCAGCCCGTTGTGAGCCGCGTCCACCGTCTCCGGACGGTCTCCGGCAGTAGTCGTCCCGGCCGCGTCGCCGTCTGTGGACGCTGTGCTGTCGGCAGGGGTCGCTGTCGCGGCATCCTCCGCATCGGGATTTCCGTCTTCGTCCCTGTCCGCCTGATCCGATCCATAGGGATTAATCGGCGTCGCGTCTGACTTTCCGGTCGTGGCATCCGGATCACTGTTCTCATCGACAGTGACAACATCCGTTGTGACCGGACTCCCGCTGGCAGGATCCGTCGAAGTCGTGCCGTCCTCGTTAACGACAACTTTGTCCTCCGTGATCGGCTTTGCCGTAACGCCATCGACCTTATAGCCTTCCCCATTATTTACCACGCCGACCTGAAGCTCGTAGGCCGAATTGGAATAGCTAAGGCTGTACTTGCTGTCGAGACTTGCGTTGAGAGCTGCCGACTTCGCCGCGTTCTCGCTGATCTGGTAGACATAGAGACCGGCCGCAGGCCAGGCAATGTCATCCAGGTTCAGGATAAATTCCGATGTCAGGATCAGATATCCGTCGTCCGTTTCAGCTGTCTGTCCGTAGTAGTCATGGGCGGAGCTGTTCGCCGCGAAAGAGGAGACCAGCTGATTGATAGAAGGCATATTGCTGCTGTTATAGGCGACTCCGTTGACAGTCAGGGGCGTCACGTCGAAAGCAAACTTAAGGTCTTCCGGAATCGTTACGCCATTCGCAAACTTTAAAACCTTATCGATACCGATCCGGGTATCCGTGTCTTCCGCCAGAACAGGCGCACCGGTCGCGCAGATCATGGACAGGGCCAGAATTCCGCTTGCTGCTGCTGAACTGATTCTTTTTAATAATTTGTTCTTCATCTTGTCCTCCCTCTAAAATAATAATGCATTTACTGAACTCATTTCTGTCTATTCGGCACAGTATCCGTTTCAGGCGTTTCCCGGCTCATCGCTTTCATCCTTACGCTTCTTTGCGACGAGGAAGAAAATAATTGCAATGGCAATAACGCCAAGCGCGATATAGAGGATCGGCTTGCTGTCGTCGCCGGTCTTGATGGTACCGTTGCCCTTCAGGCTGCCATCCCCCTTTTGGGACGGCGCTGACGTCGCCTTAGCAGTCGCCGTCGGCGTGGCCGAAGCTGTGGGCTTTAAAGAGACAGAAGGTGTAGGCGTCGTCTTTGACGATCTCTTCGGTATTTTAACCGTCACTTCTATATCCTTATCTCCTTCAGACGCGCCAACTACAAGCACAATAGGATCTTCAAGAAGATTATATTTTTCAGGATCGGGTACTTCCAGCTCCACCAGATAATAGGTGCCGGGGCTCAAACCGTCAAGCTCGATCATGCCGTTCTCATCTGAAACAATTCGCTCAAGCCCTTCGATGAATAATCCTTTGGCGGCGTATTCCTTGCTGGCGGCGACGCCGTAAACCGCCCCGGGCAGAATCGAACCCTCGGAACCGTCCTCATTCTCCTCAATCGTCTTTATTTTGACGGATCCGACAAAGGCAATCGGAACTCCTTCCGGAAGGGTGTCGCCGTCGCTTTCCTTGAACGCATCCGAATCAAAGATTGTAACCTCGTAAGGATCCCCGCTTGTATTGGTGAATTCGATCTCCGCGTTGTTCCAGATATTGTCAGCTGATTCGCGGGCCTTCTCGTTCACCTCTGTCGTAATCTTTACATAAAGATACTTGATCTGCTCATCCGCAATCCTTTTGGTGCCGATATTCTCCTCAGAATCCGTAATATACCAGGTAACGACGCTGTTTTCTTCATCGACCACTTCCGTATAGTCCGTATCCTTTTTAAGGGTATAGGAACATTGATCGTCCTGGTCATAGGCCGCAATCTCGGCGTAGGGAACGTAGTCAAGGCGCGGGTCCATCTTGTCATAGATGAACATATTCCCGGCGTAGACAACCTCCCCATCGATCGTCCTCTTTAAGTCCGGCCCCATCGGATAGATGATGTCCCATGTCAGCTGATCCCCCACGCCGCTGACCTTATTGCTGCTGGTCAGCGTTTTCTGGAGAGAGACATCCGCGGCGTAAACGGTAAACAACACTTCTATGTCTTTATTCTCATCTTTTTGAGTGATCATTTTGGCTGTCAGGACCCCGTCGTCATCCCTGTGGGCATAGCCTTTGATGCTGTAAACGCTGCCGTCATAATACATCCCGTTGGCCGGATCCTGCGTACAATAGACAGAATACTCATAAATCCCCGGCTTCGTGTATTGAAAAACAAATGTCTCCTCGTCTGTGCCGTCAAGCGTAAAGCCCCCGTCGGACGAAAGACCCTCCGGCATCGGATTCGAATCATCCTCCGGCTTTATCACGTAGGATACCTTGGCGTCTACGCTGCTTTCGCTGTTGTTCGTAAACGTCTGGCCGACCGTGAGTTTAGCCTCCGCCTCCTCGGCCAGAACGCTGACGGCCGAAGTTCCGACGCCGAGGAGAAGAAAGCCGCCCATAAGCGCTAAACGAATCAGCTTCCTGACTTTTCCTCCTGTCATCTTACAACCTTCCTTTCTATCATGATGTCCAATCTGCCTGTTGGCTTTTTATCAGCCGAAAACAGATTCTCGATTACTGAAAACGTTCTGCCAGGATGCGGGTGAACCTGCGCCGCTGAAGCGGCGCGGGTCCGACACGAGAAATGAAAAAGCCTGAGCATCCTTTTATTTCCCCTGGCATTCTCAACGGTCAGGAATTCAATCTTCTCCGGCCTCTTATGATAACTGAAACCGCGATAATTGCGGCAACCAGAACGGCAATGACAAGATAAGGCAGGTTGTTGATCACGATACCGGTCGGAGATTCAATCTCCATCGTGTTCGTCACATCTACAGCGTTCTTTCCCGCTGCCGCCAGGGCCGATGCGGCCTCGACAGCTGTTCCGCCTGCCGAATACGCGAAGCTCGTCTCACAGTAATCAGCCGCCTCTTCTGTGACCTCATACTTGACCCCGATCCCGATCATGGTGAATACCAGTCTCTGGTTGTGCTTCAGCTTAAAACCAAAATCCGTCCCGGTCGTTACGTTATAGCAGCCGTATTCGACGCCGTCGAACGTAACCGTCCCGGTATAGGCCGTCCCCAGTGTTTCCGTGTTGCTGCTGTCAGCAGAAGTATATTTCCACACGCCGTTTTCATCGCAGGTCATGACATAGGCATGATAGGTTTGCTCCTCGGTCTCGCCCGAAGGTTTCGTCAGCTTCAGCGTAAAGTCGAAAAACTGGTCGTAATCGGCATCGTTGCCGTCGACGGTCTTCCCGACATAGAAATGATAATTGCCAACCTCTTCATTCAACTCGTCATGGCCGCCCTCGGGATTGCTGTCCTTGTCGTAAACGCCGTCATCTTCGTCCGTGGGATCATCGTCCAGATCCTGTCCTTCATCCGGGGCCTCGTCCACGCCCAAATATTTTTTGGGGACGGAAGCGATCGTCTCGGTATTGCTGTTGTCCGGATCGTTCGAGATCACGACTTCCGTGACTTCCGAATTAAGCTCATAGCCCTCCGGCGTCTCAAGCTCCACCAGATAATAGGTCCCGTAGCCGAGTCCGTCGATTTGGACCTTGCCGTCCTCATCGGAAATCAGGGAATCCATCCCGTCAATGAAATTTCCGTTTTGGGCGTCCTCAAGCGTTTTCGCCAGCCCGAACTTCACCCCGCTGACCGGCTTGCTCTTATCTCCGTCCTCTCCCGCGTAAACGGTGATCGAACCGATCGCTGCCTTCGGCGCGCCGTCCGGAAGCTCCCCGTCATCCGTGATGTCGTCCGGATTGAAAATCTCCTTGCTGTAGGTCTCAAAGGTATAGGGGTCGTCCGTCGCGTTCTCAAACTCGATTTCCGCGTTGTTCCAGATATTCGAGCTGTTGGAGGCCGCGTTTTCATTGACAAGGGTATCAAAATGAACAAGCAGGTACTTGATCTGATTATCGGCAATCCACTTTATCGAATTGTCAAGATTCCAGATAACCCTGCTGCCCTCAGTTGTCTCCGTATAATCCGTCCCCCTGCTGAGGGTCTTTACCAGCTGGTCGTCCTGGCCATAAGCCTCCAGCACCGCATATTCGATGTAGGTAAGACGCGGATCCATCTCATCGTCGATATAGAAATCCTTTGCGTAGCAGATCTCTCCGTCAATGATTCTCTTGAGCCCCGGGCCCATCGGATAGGTGATATCCCAGCTGATCACGTCGCCGACGCCGTTGACGCCGCTTCCCTCGCTGACCTCTTTCTCAAGTTCGATATCATCCGCATAGACCTCAAAGTCCAGCCGAGGACTGTCAAGGCCCAGCTTAGTGCCGTCCTCCAGATAAACGATCGGAACGGCGTAAAGCTCACCGGACTCGTTCCACCGGACATAAACCTCCAGCTTATAGTAGTCCGTGTCCAGATACAAACCTTCTTCCGGCTCCCGGGTCGTATAGATCTCGTAAGCATAAATGCCGGGCTTCGTGTATTGGAAAGTCAGCGTCACGGAGTCATCGCCGCTTAAAGTAAAGCTTTCCCCCGAAGCTGCGGCCGGCATAGGATTCGCGGAATCCAGCGGGCGCAGGGCATAAGTGACATCTTCGCTAAATGTCTGCCCGGCGTTATTGCTGAACTCCTGACTGACCGGCAAAACCGCGTCCGCCTCGGCCGCAAAAGCTTTCCCGGCCGTTCCGGCAAGCGTGAGGAAAAGAAATCCCGCCATTAATGCCGCTCTCAGCAATGCTTCAGCTTTTCTTCTTGGTCTCATTTTCATTTTCCGTCCTTTCACTTCATCCTTCTATTTCTTGCATCTATTAGCATCCGTACAATCCGAATGATCACGACCAGAATAGCGATCAAAAGGATTACGAAAATGCAATACCACATGATATCCGGGAGAGCATCCCTCATGCTCCAGCCATCGGCGCTGAACAGGGGCCTTGTGCCGGTCTCTTCCTTTTCGGCAAAGGAATCATCTTCAACGCTGTCCGTAACCTCCGCAATCAGAATATTTCTTCCGTTTGTCGTCTTGGGCGAACAGGTAGACAGCAGCACGATCTTCCGCGGGGTCCCGGCTTCCCTGCTGTAAAACGCCCGGTCCAAAAGCTCCCGGAGATAAGCGTCCTCTTCGTCTTCGGGCACATGATTTCGATAAACCCCGCTGTCCGAAGCCTGTATTTCATGGAGCAGCGCGAAGATCCTGAGTCCGTACAGCTTTCCTCCGAAACAGATCGACCCATATTCATGGCTGTCAAAGAAATCCTTTTCGAGAAACTCGCGGATACTTCCGAACATAACCTGCGGCGTCATATTGTGGCCGTAGATAATGCTTGAATATTCGGAAAAATCCGACTCGTTGCCGCTGTCCAGGAAGAGGGAACCGGTCAGGGAATAGCTGCCCATGACGTCTTTGTCGATATATTCCCAGTTATCCCTCCCCTGAACCACCGGATAATCGATCGTGGTGCCGTAGACAGTGATCCATCCGACCACATCCTCGTTGATCCGCTCCAGTTCTTCCAGAGAAGGTTCTTCAAGAAGAGGTTTGAAGGTCTCATAGTTTTTCGTGCTGCCGCCTTCAATCACCTGCTCCGTATCCCAGAGGGCGTATACCGCATAGGCGCCGATGAGAAGCAGGAAAACAAGCAGAAAAATATTAAGCAGCCCGCTTATTCCCCGAATGGCGAAAAGCGCCAGGCCAAACTGTTTCTTTTTCATTTTCCACCAAGCATTCAAAAATCCCGGTATCTGTAACACTGACAGCCAGGCTACCGAAAAAGCTTTTGCTTTGATTTCTCAGCGGTAGCCCTGCCCTCACTGGCACAGCCGTATTTCAAGTATATTACAAATTGAGTCTTCTGGCAGGATCGCCGCGCGCCGATTCGCTATAAGGGAGATATAATCTTTCTATATCATATTGTCCGGCAGCAGCTCTCTGTCAGCAGAATCATGCAAAGCCTGGCAGCCTTTCAGCTGCCGGCTTTGCTTTCGCCGCGGAAGCAGAAGCTCTCTGCGCGGCTGTATCGTATTTCCCCAGTAGTTACCTGGCCATCCGTTTGCGGCTCTTAAGGACAACCGATCCCGCCAGAGCTGCCGCAACAAGCAGGGCGACGAGGATATATGGCAGATTGTTGATCACGATACCGGTCGGAGAAGTGGTCTCGTTGTTGTTCGTCACGTCAACCGCATTCTTGCCCGCACCGGTAAAGGCGTTGGAAACGCTTCCTGTTGAAAGGTCAGCGCCGGCAGCCAGATTGCTCACAGTCCCGATCTGCACGCCTGCGGAAGTAACAACTGCCGAAGGCTTATAAACAGCAACTCCGGTCTCCTCTACTTTAAAGCCGATTCCCGTTCCGATCCTGGTAAAGACAAGACGCTGGTTCGCTTTCAGCTTGAAGCTGAACGGAGTCCCGGTCGTGATCTTGTAGGCATCCAGCGTGGTGTTATCGGTCAAAGTAGCCGTCGAGTCGTATGCTGTACCGAGGTCCGAAGAGCCGGCCGTCGTATAAGACCAGACACCTGTCTCATCAGAGGAATCGCGGGTTACGATATACGCGTAATAGCTGGCCTCGCCGGTTTGAAGGGCGGACTTGGTCAGAGTGAGCGTAAAGTCAAAATACTTGTCGAGATCGCCGTAAGCACCCGTAACATCCTTGCCGACATAGAACTGATAGTTGGCGGCTTCATCCTCGCCGTCCTCATGTCCTCCGTCAGATGTAGTCGGATCGCTCGGATCATTTTCTTTCGGATCGTCTGTCGGATCGTTGTCCATATCCTGGCCTTCATCCGGCTTCTCCTCGCTTCCCAGAATCTGGGTAAGCGTGTTCGTAAAGGTCATCCCGTTCTTCTCTGCCAGCTCAGGACGGTCGCCGGACGCGTTGGCCGTGCCATCGTCTGCCGTGCCGGCTTCCGGCTCTCCGCTGCTGTTGACATTGTCGTCCTGATTAAGGTCGGCGCTGTTTCCGCCATTCTCGTTCGGAGCCTTGTCGGAAGCGTCCCCGCCATCCGTCTGGGATCCGTAGGGGTTCGAAGGAGCGGCGTCGATCTTGTTGGCTCCCGTCGCGCTGGTATTATCCGCTTTATCGGTCGAAGAATCGCTGGAAAGATCCCTCACGGCACTAATCGTATCCGCAACGCCGTCTCCGTCCGAATCAACCGGATTGCCTTCCGAGTCCGTAACGACGATATCCGATGTCTTCGCCGTTACGACGATATCGGTAACGACCGGTTCGCCGTTCGAGCCGTTCTGGACGCCCACCTTCAGCGTATAAGCCGAATCCGAATAGCTGACCTCGGTTCCGGTCATGTTCTGCAGGGCCGCCGCATTGGCGCTTATCGAAGCATCCTTGTTCTCTTTTACCTGGTATTCATAGACGCCGGCGTGGGTAAACGGAACGTCGTCAAGGTCAAGAATATACTCTGACACAACCGTCACAAGGCCGTCGGCCGAAACCTGGCCCTCGCCGCTGCTCTGGTGCGACGTGTCGCCGCCGCTGAATTTCGAAACCAGCTGGTCGATCAGCGGCATATTCAGAGACTCCGCGTCATAGGCCTCCCCGTTTACGGAGATCGGCGTGACGTCAAAGACGAAAGTCAGAGCCGGGGCTTCCGCGCCATAGGCGAATCTCAGCACCTTGTCGATACCGATCTGGTTATTCTCGTCCGCGGATATGGTGTTCCCGGCTAAAACCGGCGCTCCCATACCCACAACCATGGACGCCGCAAGGATACCGCTCATTGCGGCGGCTCCGATGCGTTTCATTAACTTGCTGCTCATGTTTTTTCCTCCTTATCGTTTTCCCTTATAGCCTTTATGCTCAACAGGTTTTCCCTGCTTCAGCCTCTTTTTACTGTAATTCCTAACAGTTCTTCTAAAATTGTCTCCGCCGGATCAGCATCATTACCTTGCCGAGGGTATCCTCTACTTCCACCAGCCCGTAAACCCGGCTGTCCGTCGCGTTGTCCCGGGCGTCCCCCAGAACGAAGACCTGCCCCTGGCCGACCCTGATCGGGAACTCCACGGCGGTCTCATAGCGTACGGTCTCAACCCCGCGCACCGGCTCGAGCTGCTTGGCGCCGTTGATATAAAGACCGTCCTCATTGATATCGACGACGTCGCCTGCCGTCGCCACAACGCGCCTGACTTGTTTCTTTCCTTCAAAGACCAGTACGCAGAGGTCGTCTGCCGCATACTCCCGATCCATGCGGTAGGCAAAAGCCAGATCCCCGTCCTGGACAGCCGGCTTCATATCCTTATCCTCACAGCGGACGCCGGCAAACAGGAAGGTAAAAGCCAGAACCGCAAGGGCGGCGACAACCGCTATCTTCAGTAATAGCAAACCAAATTCAATAAGAACCGCTCTGCCATAACTCATGTTAGGGCCTGACGGTTCCGCTCCGGCCTCTGTCTCCCCCTCTTCCCTCAGGCGCTTAAGTTCCGCCTCCATTTGTTCAAGAGAAGGGATTTCCATAGCAATCCGATCCTGCTCCTCCAAAATCCGAGATTCCTTTCCTTATCCACACCCGAAGTGCAGGTTCAAGTCACGCCCGCAAATCAAAATTGCAGGATTCGGAGCAAAGCATCCGCCGGATATTGTCCGGATACCAAATTTGATTCTGAAATCCCGCATTATCGCTATTACAGCTTATTCAGTATATCACAACCATTTTCAAATGTCTATGTTTTCGAAAAATTATTAAAAAGAATACAATATATCTTAAAAGTACTGAATATTTTTGCGGCGGCCGGCTGCAAAAAACAGCTTGCAGCCGGCAAATCCTTTCAAATCCGGCCGTTCGATCCGGCGGGCAAGATCATTTTTTCTAATTATTTTCCTTGCGCCAAACGCTTAAAACGAGGATAATAGGATATGGCAGGCAGCACAGCATTTTCTGTCTGCCTGAAAGGCCCTGTAAGCCTTTTGCGGCCCGCCGCATAAGAAGCGGGAAGGGCCCACACGAAAACATATATAAAGGAGATCCAATTATGAGCATCAGAATCGCTATCGTCGGCTACGGGAACCTTGGACGCGGCGTGGAAAGCGCCATCCGCCAGAATCCGGATATGGAACTTTGCGCGGTTTTCAGCAGAAGAGATCCCGCTGCTGTCGCGCTTAAAACGCCGGGCGTCCCGGTCGTCAGCACAAAAGAACTTCCGGACTGGAAGGAAAAGATCGACGTCCTCATCCTCTGCGGCGGAAGCGCCACGGATCTTCCGGTCCAAACTCCCCTTTACGCCGGGGATTTCAACATCGTAAACAGCTTCGACACTCACGCGAAGATCCCGGAGCATTTCGCCTCCGTCGATAAAGCCGCAAAGGAAGGCGGCAGGGTCGCCGTCATCTCCGCCGGCTGGGATCCGGGTCTCTTTTCCCTCATCCGCATGATCTCCTCCGCCTGCCTTCCGGAAGGAAAGAACTACACCTTCTGGGGCCGGGGTGTCTCCCAGGGCCATTCCGACGCGATCCGCCGGATCAAAGGCGTCCTCGACGCGCGCCAGTACACGGTGCCGGTTGAAGCCGCGGTCGAAAAGGTGCGGAACGGAGAACAGCCGGATTTCCGCGCCCGGGACATGCATACCCGGGAATGCTACGTCGTCGCGGAAGAGGGGGCCGATCTTGCCCGCATCGAGAAGGAAATCCGCGAGATGCCCAACTATTTCGCCGACTACAACACCAGCGTGCATTTCATTTCCATGGAAGAGCTGAAGGAACGGCACGCCGGCCTTCCCCACGGCGGCTTTGTCATCCGAAGCGGAAAAACCGGTCTTGCTGAAGAAAACAACGAGCTCATCGAGTTCCGCCTGCAGCTTGATTCCAACCCGGAATTCACCTCCTCCGTCCTCATCGCCTGCGCCCGCGCGGCGGCGCGAATGGCAAAAGAAGGGCAGACCGGAGCCAAAACGCTTTTCGACATCCCGCCGGCCTATCTCTCCCCCTTAAGCGGCGAGGAATTAAGAGCCCATCTTCTCTAAGAGGTAAACGACATGATGAAATCCAAGGATCTGCTGGAAAAAGACAGGGAACGCCTTTTGGCGGGGCTCTCATCCTCGGAATCTCCGGAAGATACCCTGCGCGCGCTTGATAACGAGCTCTCCCGGATCCAGCTCTCCCTCTCATCACAGAATGACAGTGAGAGTGCCTCCGGGCTCGAGGCGGCCCTGCTTAAGACCGCCCGTTCGGCGCTGCCGCTGATCGACAGCGCCGGAGAGGCGAAAATCTACGAGCTGGCCGAAAACAGCTTCTCCATGAAAATCGCCATCTTTCCGGCGGCCGCCTTACTCGCGGCTGCCGGCGGGTTCCTGCTTATTCTTCTGGCTCCCGCCTCCTTAGCTCCCGCAAGCCTCGTCCTGTTCGCCGCGGCATGCGCCCTTGCTTTCCTTTCAGGACTAAAGATCGGACAGCTAAGGCCCGCATCCGCTCCGGAAAGGCAGATAAAGCTTTCCTTCGACGGACAGAAGATCTATCACAACCTGAGCAATCTTTTAAGCTCCATCGACCAGCGGGTAGACGATGAAAAAAACATAATGGAGGACGCGGCGATCCGCGCGGAAGGAGCCGCGCCCCTTTCGGACGACCTCCTTTCGCTGCTGGCGGACGTGCTGGAAGCTGCTTACAGGCGGCCGGAAGATCCGGCTGCCCTGTCCAATATCTCCAACATCCGCTACTATCTGCACCGTCAGGGGATAGAAGTCGTCGATTACGGAAAAGATACCCACGGCTTTTTCACTCTTCTCCCCGCAAAAGAAAAGAAGACGCTTCGCCCCGCGCTGGTCATGGGCAAAACGCTTCTTATGAGGGGACGCGCGCTGGGAGGAATGTGATATGGAACGATATTTCGGTTTTGACCTGGGCGACGCCGAGAGCGCCGTCTCGGTTCTTGACACAAAGGCCATGAAAGAGCCCCGCGTTCTCCCGATCCGAAATGAAAAAAGCTTTATAACCGCCTATGCGAAGGCCAACAGCGGCCAGCTTCTCATAGGCGAAGCCGCCTGCCTCTCTCCGGACGTATCGGAACGGAAGCTCCGCTTCAAGAGCCGTTTCCTTTCCGATAAGAACGCTGCCGAAGACGTCAAAAGCTTCGCGGCCGGCGTTCTCGGCGAGCTTTATGTATCCGGAAGCCTTATAAAGGGCGAAGACGCCTGCTTCTACATCGGCTGTCCGGCCGGCTGGGACGGAAGCGCCCGGGAGCATTACCGGAGAATCTTCGAGGAGCTCTCCTTTCCTCCGGCCCGGATCATCTCGGAATCCCGGGCCGCCCTCGTCTCCGCCTGTCAGTCAAGGCATCTGGAGGTAGGCTACGACATCCTTTCCCGCCCGGTTCTGGTCGTTGACATCGGTTCCTCGACCACCGACTTCGCCTACATAAACGGAGGCAGGGAAGTGGCCCTGAAAACCGCCGGAGAGGTGGCTCTCGGGGGCGGGCTCTTAGACGAGCTCCTTCTTTCCCTCTCAACCGCCGCTTCCCCCCGCAGAAAAGAGGCTGAAAAGCTCTTTGCGGCAAGCGAACCCTGGCGGACTTACGCGGAATTCTCCGCCAGAAGGCTCAAGGAGAAGTATTTTGCCGACGAAGACTACTGGTCTTCAAATCCCTGCTCCGCCGTGATCAGCCTCTACGGCGAGGAGCCCTTCGACCTGACCCTGACCATGAACAAGTCCATGGCCGACCGGATCCTGAACGGGAGCTGTCCGGCCCTTGCCGGCAAGTCCTTCCGCGAGGTCTTTCTGTCCAGCCTTCTGGAACTTCGGAAGAGTCTTGAAAATGAACTTCCCGAGCTTCTCTTCCTGACCGGCGGAGTATCCAGGCTCCCCGCGGTCACGGAATGGTGCAAAAGCGCCTTCCCGGAAGCTATCATCATCCGGGAGCTTGCGCCTGAATTCTCCGTCTCCAGAGGCCTTGCCTTCTGCGGAAAGATCGACGCGGACGTAAGAGCCTTCCGAAAGGAAGTAAGAAGCCTCACCGACTCCTCCGCAGTCGAAAAAATCGTCGCGGAGACCATCGACGACCTCTATATCCGGGCTGTCGATACCCTCACCGGCCCCATTCTGGAAAAAGCCGTCCTTCCGGTCATCTACCGTTGGCGGGACGGATCGATCCGGCGGCTCTCTGACATCGACGAAGCCCTTGAACGTGAAATCTCCGCCTTTCTCCATACCGAAGAGGCGAAGAAGCTTCTCGTAAAGCCGGTGACCGCCTGGCTGAAGCCGGTCGCCTACGCCCTGGAAGAGCTGACCGTCCCGATCTGCACGCGCCACAACGTCCCCTACAGGGCCCTGAGCCTCAGCTCCTATCTGGCCCTTTCGGAGATCGAGATCAAGCTTGACACAAAGGACGTCTTCGCGGTCGAGGAGATGACCTGGCTTATGGATACGATCATCTCCCTCACCGTCGGCCTTCTGTGCGGCGGGAGCGGAGTCGCCCTGGTCTCCAGCGGCCCCACGGGCATCATCGCCGGCGCGGTTATCACCCTGCTGGTCCTCCTGATCGGCAAAAAGCCCATGCAGGAAGCCCTGCTCCGGATGGATATTCCGACTCCCATGCGAAAGCTGATTTCCAAAAAAAGACTGAAAGAAAGGCTTTTCGAACTCACCGACGACATCCGGAACGCCTTCTACACCAGCCTTGAAAAGGATAAAAATGAAGAGATCTCCTCCCGTATGGTACGCGAGATCTCGGAACAGATCGAAGCCTGCCTCATGCGGATGGCGGAGATCGTCGAAGTCCCGCTGGGCTGAGGGTCCTTACTCTCCCGGTCCGGGCAGGACAGGATAAAAAACACGGTTTGCTGAAAAAAGAGCCCTGGAGGAATCCTCCGAGGCTCTTCTTTCATTTTCGGAATCCGTGCCGCTTCCAGGCTTCACGAACAGATGGCCGATGCCCGTCAAAGGTCCGGACCATCCGCTCTCATCCCGCTTCCTTCATTCCCCCTTCATCGCCGCCAGCTTCTCGTAGCGCTCGCGCGAGAGCTTCGCGCCCTCGGCAAAAAGCGTCTTCGCGTTTTCCGGGAAGGTCCTGCGGAGAGCCGCGTAGCGGACCTCGCCGTCGAGGAAGTCCTCGTAGTCGATGGACGGCGCCTTGGAGTCCAGATGGAACTTCGGCGCCGCGTCCGGATTGTAGCGGTAGAGGAACCAGTAGCCCGCGTCGACCGCCTTCTTCATCTCATCCTGGACCTTAGCCGCGCCGCACTTGAGCCCGTGCTCCTGGCAGGGCGCGTAGGCGATGATGACCGCCGGGCCGTCGTACTCCTGGGCCTCCCTCACGGCCTTGATGAGCTGGGCGTTGTCCGCGCCCTGGGCCACCTGGGCCACATAGACGTTGCCGTAGGTCATCAGCATGCTGCCCAGATCCTTCTTCGGCTGCTTCTTGCCGGCCGCGGTGAACTGGGCCACCGCGCCGACCGGCGTCGCCTTGGAGGACTGGCCTCCCGTGTTGGAGTAGACCTCGGTGTCCACAATGAGGACGTTCACGTTCTCGCCGGAGGCCAGCACGTGGTCGAGACCGCCGAAACCGATGTCGTAGGCCCAGCCGTCGCCGCCGTACATCCAGAAGGTCTTCTTGACCAGCTGGTCTTTGGCTTTGAGGATCGCGCAGGCCGCCTCGTCGTTCCGGCCTTCGAGGGCTTTCAGCAGCTTCCCGCTGGCTGCCGGGGACTTCTCGAAATCATCGTAAGCCGCAAGCCACTCATCGCAGGCTGCCTTGACCGCCGGATCGTCGCTCTTCTCGCAGTACTCGGTCACGCGCAGCTTCTGCGCCTCCCGCTGCTGGCCCACCGAGAGGACCATGCCGAGCGCGAACTCGGCGTTATTTTCAAAGAGGGAGTTGGTCCAGGCCGGACCCATGCCCTTCCGGTTGGTCGTGTAGGGGATGCCCGGCATCGCCGAACCCCAGGCCTGCGAGCAGCCGGTGGCATTTGCCCAGTAGACCCGATCGCCGTAGAGCTGGGTCAGGAGCTTCGCGTACGGCGTCTCGCCGCAGCCCGCGCAGGCCGCCGAGAACTCGAGGAGCGGACGGCGGAACTGGCTGCCCTTGACCGTGTAGGGATCGAAGAGATCTTCCTT
>JAILID010000079.1 GCA_024695465.1 Lachnospiraceae bacterium
CTATGTGTTCCTGACAGCGGTGCCTCTCGCGGTGTATTTTATGATGTTTGCGGGGGACGGCATTTTATTTCTCTCGGGACCTGCCTACGAGAGTGCGGTCCTGCCGATGCGGATCATCATGCCGACGCTGCTCTTTATCGGCCTGTCCAACGTGACCGGGATCCAGATCCTGGTGCCGACCGGGCGGGAGAAGGTTGTCCTGTACTCGGAGATCGCCGGGGCGGTGACGGATTTTATCTTAAATGCACTGCTGATCCCGAAGCTGGCTTCCGCGGGAGCCGCAATCGGGACTGTCGCCGCGGAGGCAGTCGTCCTGGGGGTCCAGGTATGGTTCCTCAAGGGAGAGATCGGGGACGCGTTTCGGGCAGTGCGGCCGAAGAAGATAGCGGCGGCCCTCCTTGCCGGCTGCGCGGCTTCTTTCTGGATCCGCTTAACGGGTCTTAAAGGCTTTCCGTCCCTCGCCCTCTCGGCGCTGCTCTTTTTTTCCGTCTATGGGGCGCTGCTTCTTTTGCTGAAGGAAGAGCTTGCGATGGAAATCATAAGGGAAACGGCAGCTGGGAAATTACGAAAACTGAAGAAAAGCTGAGGCTGTGCCGGATGCGGCCTGGAACGGAGAGTTAGAATGGAAGAAGGAAAAGTATCGGTTATAACCCCTTGCTATAACGGAGAAAAATATGTGGGAGAGACGATTCAGTCCGTCCTGAGCCAGACCTATCCCAACTGGGAGATGCTGATCGTGGATGATGGATCGACGGATGCGTCCCGCCGGGTGCTGGAAGCTTACGCGGCGAAGGACGAAAGGATCCGCTGCTTTTATCAGGAAAACAGGGGCTCCGCAGCCGCCAGGAATCTGGGGCTTAGGGAGGCCTCCGGCCGTTATATCGCGCTTCTTGACGCGGACGACCTCTGGGATCCGGATTTTCTTGAAAAACAGCTGGCTTTTATGAAGGAAAAGCGGGCGGTCTGCGTAGCCTCCGCCTATCGTTTTATCGACTCGTCTTCAAGGGATACCGGGAAGAGGGCCGCCGTCCTTAAGGAGATCACGAAGAAGGACATGCTCTGGATGAACCGGGTGGGCTGCCTGACGGGACTTTATGACAGCTCCTGTTTTGGCAAGCTGTACCTTAACGAGGAGCTGAGAAGCGTCCGGGACGACTACGCCTACTGGTATAAGATAACGGAGATGGCCGAGGTGATTTACGGCAACCAGCAGGTCCTGGCCTCCTACCGGGTCCTGGCCGGATCGACGACCGGCAATAAGCGGAAATTGATCGGAAAGCAGTACCGTTTCTACCGGGATTATCTTCATCTGGGCCGCCTTCGAAGCTGCGTCAATATTCTTTACTGGGGCTTGTCCGGCGTCCTTAAATTTCCATCAGGGAGAAAATGATTTCATGAAGAAGCTGCTGATAATCGCGACGACCCCGATGCAGTACGACGGGCTCACGGGGGTTCTGATCCAGACCATTGACCGCGCGGACCGCTCCCGGGTGGAGCTTCACCTTGTTCCCGGAATGGGCTTTATGGGGGATTACGAGGAGAAAATGAAGAACAGGGGCGTCCTTATTCATCCGGTTCCCGATCGCGCCCGTAAGCTGCCCGCCTATATGAAAGCTCTCTTCCTGCTGCTGCGGCGGGAAAAATATGACGTCCTTCATGTCCACGGCAACAGCGCCACCATGGCCTTCGAGATGGCGGCCGGATGGGCGGCGGGCGTTCCGATCCGCATTTCCCATGTCCACAATACCTGTTCAGCGCATCCGTTCCTGCATACGGCGTTAAAGCCGTTCCTGAACGCCTTCGTCACAGCCCCGGCCGCCTGCTCGGAAGCAGCAGGCAGCTGGCTCTACAGAAAAAATTTCACGGTCGTGAAAAACGGAATCGATCCGCTTCGTTTTGCGTTTGATCCCGCGATGAGGGCGTTAAGCAGAAAAGAACTGGAGGCAGGGGAGGCCTTCGTCGTCGGCCATATAGGCCGCTTCAGCCGGCAGAAAAATCATGCTTTCCTGCTGGAGATCTTCGCGGAGCTTTTAAAGCTTCGGCCCGATGCGCTTCTTCTTCTGATCGGAGAAGGGGAGCTGCGGGAAAGCGCGGAAGAGAAAGCCGCGAAACTTGGGATCGGGAAGAGAATCCGTTTTGTCGGGACTACGGAGCATCCGGAGAAGTATTACGCCGCGATGGATGTATTCGTTCTCCCCTCGCTTTACGAGGGCCTGGGCATTGCCGCCGTTGAAGCCCAGGCTTCCGGTCTTCCGGTTATTTTATCGGATACCGTACCGAAAGAGACGGCTTTCGCCCCCGGCGTGTCGTATCTGCCCCTCTCCGAAACGCCGGCTTTCTGGGCGGAAAAGATTGCAGGGATCCCGGAAAACAGCCGGAGGGAGGAAGCCTGGCAGCTTGTCGCTTCCGCCGGTTACGATATAAGGGACATGGGAAAGACGCTGGCGGAGCTTTGGAAGCTCCCGGAGCCGGATTCCCTTCCGTCAAGGATAAGGCTGTCCGTGGCGCTCGCCGCCTTTAACGGGAAAGATTTTATCCGGGAGCAGCTGGAATCGATCCTCCAACAGACGATTGCTCCGGATGAGGTGATTCTGTGCGACGACGGTTCGACGGACGGGACGGCGGAGCTTATCGCCGCCTTTATCGAGGAGCACCGGCCTTCGAACTGGAAACTCTTCCGCCGTTCAAGCCCGCTGGGCCCGGGGGCGAATTTCAGGTCGGCGCTGGAGAAGACCCGGGGGGATCTTGTCTTTCTGGCGGACCAGGATGATATCTGGAAGCCGGACAAGATTGAGACAATGGCGGCGGTTTTCTTTGATCCGGATATCAAGCTTGCGGTCAGCAGTATCCGCTATATAGACCGGGCGGGAAATGAAAAGCTCCTGGGGACCCGGCTTTCCGCCCGGAAAGATCATGAAGTGCAGATTCGGGAATCGCTGGCAGTCTGTTCGTATCTGGGTATGTCGATGGCCCTGCGCCGGGAGGTTTTCGAGAAAGCCGACATGGATTTATGGGAGAAAACTTCCCATGACTGGACCCTTCTTCTTACGGCGCACGCCCTGGGAAGAGTCGTCTTTCTGGGAAAACCCTGTCAGTATTACCGCCGGCATGAAAACAACGCTTCCGGACCGGCGGGGCAGGACCGAAAACAGCGCCGCCTTTTCCTCATCGAAAGACAGGAGGTCCATATCCGCGCCGCGCTTCATTCGAATTGTCTCGGGCAGGAAGAGAAGGAGGCGGCTCGAAAAGCGCTGAGAATGCTGCTTGTCAGAAAAAGAATCGTTGAGTCCGGCCATCCGCTCCGTGTGCTTCGAATGGCGTCGCTTTACCGGAAGATGGGGCTTACGTTCCGAACAGCCGCAGGCGATTTCCTGGCTTCCGTTAAGGGTATTTCGGCGGAAAAGTAGAAATCCTCATCTTGTAATAATCCGGGTAATGCTGTATAGTTACAATAAAATATTAACGGATAAAACAAAATTTATGTTCGATTATAGTAAAAGCTTTGTTCTCGGGCTCCGGGACTGTGTTTACTGACAGGATAGCACGCCGATTTTTCGGAAAAGATCAAAAGACGGGGGGCTGATTGGTGCTTAATTGGGATAATGTTGTAAATACGGTTGTTCTTATTGGGATCGTGCCTCTTATAGCAGGCGGCGTTTTCTGTATGCTTTTCAGGATTGAACGAAGTCTGGCTTCTTTTTATTCCATCGGCATGTTTTTGCTGTGGGCTATTGAGCAGCTTTTTCTTGTACCCTGTATTTTTCTTAATGTCTCCTTCCGGATGGCCGCGGCCTTTTTTCTGGTTATCATGGTCCTGTTTGTTGCCGCCGGAGTTCCGGCCGCTGTTTTTCTTGTTAGGGGGCATGTAAAAAAGAAAAGGGAAAAATGGACGTTGGAGATGGTTATTCTCTATACGCTTATGTGGCTGCTCGTTGGTTTTATCATGTACAAAACAGCTGTTTTGCGGAATCTGGATATGGACGACGCCACCTATGTCGTACACGCCGTCGATATGGTTCGGACCGATACTATGTTCCGCACGACTCTGACGGGGCTTCAGACGGATGATTTCCTGCAGTTTATCAAGTATCTGGTATCGCCCTGGCCCTTCTTCGGCGCGTTTCTCTCCTTTACCACCGGAATCAGAACGGCCGCTGTCTTTCATGCGGTTATACCGCAGATGATTATTCTGCTCGCAACAGCTGTTTATCATCAGCTTGGGGAAGTCTTTTTTCCGAAAGAAAGAGTTTATCGCCCGATGTTCGTTATCTTCGTATGGCTGTTTAACCTCTTCGGATATGTTTCCATCTATTCGGCGGAAACCTTCCTTATGATGAGGAGTTGGCAGGGGAAAGCGGTTGTCGCCGGGGTCGGCGTTCCGATGATGATCTGGGTTTTTCAGCGGATCTATGAGGAAGCGGATAAATATGAACTTTTCATCCTGCTTGCGGTCATGAATTTTGCCTTGTGCTTTATGTCCGGCGTGGGGCTGGCTGTCGGAGCCGCTATGACGTTCATTTTCGGCGTCGTTTACGCGGTGATCCGGAGGAAGATTAAAATTATCCTGTACAGCTTTCTGGCCCTTACGGCCAATATCATTTACGGGGCGTTTTATATCTGTTTAAGATAGGAAGCTTTTTGAAATGACGCAGTCGTCTTTTTGTTTGAAATAATATCCCGCGCAGGCGTTTCAGAGCGGGAATTGAATCTGTGCAAGCTTCAAACGGAGAAAAAGAGTGATCGATAAAATGTCTAACGCGGGTATTTCCGCGACCTTCCATTATCTGTATGGCGACAAGTACCTTTTTTCCCTGGCAGTCCTGTCCTGCTTCGTCCTTTTTCTGTTTTTTAAAAATGACAGGAGACGGCTGATATGGCCCATGATTTTCTGTCTGCTGGCCGTGCTGAACCCTTACGCCTATAAGATAGCAGGCAGTATCGGAATTTACTGGTACTGGCGTTTGTTCTGGATGTTTGCAGAAGGCGTGATAACGGCGCTGGCCTTTACGAGGATCATTCAGTTCTTCCGGAAAAAGATACGCTGGCCGATTTTGTTCAGCGCCATGTGCCTTCTTATAGGCCTTTTGGGCGAGTATGTTTTCCAGGAGGGGAATTTTTACAAGGCGGATAATCCCGATAAGCTGAAGCTTGGGACGGAGGAGGTATGCGATGCCCTTCTGGCAGTGGATCCGAATCCGCGGGTGGTGCTCTGCTTTGCCTACACGCCCTATGTGAGGCAGTACAGCGGGGATATAACCCTCTTTTATGACCGTTATGATTATGAATATCAGCTGGCCGGCAGAGAAGTGGAGCATAAGGTAGCGCATGAGCTGGAAAAGACGAATCCGGATTACCGCATGATTTTCAGTACGGCTTTGGAAAATGATTATAATTTTGTAGTCACTTACGGCAATCGTCCGGTTCCGGAGGATATATACAGCGCCTTTGGATTTGAGGAAGTCGGTGACGACGTCGGCGTTTTCATCTTTTACAATCCGGAGCTTTGAGTTACAGAAGAAGACCCCTCCTCCCGGACCGGGAAGAGGGGTTTTTCGGCGGCAGGCCGGCTTTTTTTATTCCGTCACACTTTTCTTAAGCTCAACATAGCGGGAGACCCGCATCCCTTTTCTGAGTTCCGCGGCGTAGCCGTCCGGAATGCCTGCCTTTCGGGTGAGATCCAGGGGAGCCAGGCCTGATTCTTTGATTTGTTCGGCGTTGGCGATCCCGAACAGGATAATGGAGACAACGGTATCGGTGCGGTTGGCTGACCAGTATATTTTCTTCAGTCTTTCAGCGAGCTTTTCTGCCTGCATCAGGAGTCCTCCCTAAATGCTCTGCTTGTCACGGTGAAACGCCTCTGACTGCCCGGATAGGAAAAACGGGAAGCAGCTGCGAATGAGGGCTGAATCGTTACAATATCATTTTATTATAACATGAAAAATAAGTGCATTTTCCCATCCCAGAGGGGAAAATGCACTTATTTTTTGGTGTAAAATAGAGTTAAGACATTCTTCTTCTAAATCGGCGTTTCGCCAAGTTCCTTCAGGCAGCTGTTGACCCACTCGATGTCATAGATGTGGTGGCTTAAGGCGTAGATGAGTACGGCGTCCTTCTGCCGCAGCGGGGTGAGTCCGGGCGTCTGATGAAGGGTAAAGGCTCTCTGAAATTCTGCCAGGGAGGGCCTTAGAACCAGGAGGATCCGGATCAGGCGGTTGCGATCCGCTGTGTAAGCCTCTCCCCTTAAAATTTTATACCCGATCTTGACGGGGATATCTGCCTGCTGGAAGATTGTTTTCCTGGGCAGGCCGCTTCTCTCAACCAGTTTATCCATATAGGCGTCAAAGTTGACGACGCGGTTTAGCAGCTGCGTTTTTTCGTAGCGCAGAAGACCGGACCGATTCGTTTGGGAGAGTACTTGTGTGAGATAATCTGTAGTATTCATCGTAAATAGACCTCGCTGGGGACAAAATATCGAAAAGATTAAGCATAAACACGAAACATTATATAGGATATCTCGATGGACGGCAAGTCTGCAGAAGAAAAGCAGTGAGAAAGACTTTTTTTGCGGGAAGGGCCGTCTGCCCGGACATGGCGGCCGGGCAATATCATAATAAACATAAAGGAGGATTGCATTATGGACATTCAGGCTGAGCTCCCCATTCTGTGCTATGCGGAGATCGCCGATATCAACAGGGAACGGGATGTGTATCTTGTTCAGCATATCGTGACGGGAAAGATATGTGTGAAGAAGAAAAAAACAGTAAATGACAGAAAGGTATATGAGCAGCTGAAGATGGGACATTTTCCGGGGATCCCGGTGATTTACGATATCTATGAGAAGGAAGGAGATACCTATATCCTGGAGGAATATATAACCGGAGAGTCCCTGGGGAATATGCTTGAAAGAAAGGGACCGTTTGCGCCGTTCGCGGCGGCCGCAATCGGCGTGCGGATCTGTGAGATTCTGGAGCCGCTGCATCTATCGGATCCGCCCCTGATCCAGCGGGATATTAAACCGGAAAATATCATAGTGACGGAAGCCCTTGAGCTCTATATTGTGGACTTTGGGGCGGCCAGGATAGGCGGACGGAGGAAGAAGCGGGATACGCATCAGCTCGGAACGCCGGGCTACGCCCCGCCGGAGCAATACGGCAGAACGGCTACGGAGCCTGCCTCGGACGTTTACGCCATCGGAATGCTTCTAATTGAATTGCTCGGATATATGGAAAAGAAAGGTTCGCTCAGGCAGCTGAAAGCGCTGGGCCGGGTGATTGAAAAGTCAACCAGCGTCCTTATGCGCGACCGATACAGGGATGCAGGGGAAATGAAGCGCGCGCTGCTTGCCTGCCTGCCGGTCAGCCCTGTAAACGCCTGGTCGAAAAAAGAAGTTTGCCGGGAGTTGTTTCGGGAAAAGGAAAAAGAAAGGGGGAGTGAATTATGCTCTGTATCGCGGCAGCGGCTTCGGTATTTCTTGCTGTCTATGATGTGAAAAGAAGAAAGATACCCAATGCGGCACTTTTACCGCTCATGGTCTTCATTTTCGTCGCAAAAGGAGGGTTTGAAGGACTCCCCGGCCTTTTGGACGCGCTTATGGGAGCGGGGCTTCCTTTCCTCCTGCTCTGGCCTTTTTTTTGCTTCCGCATGATGGGGGCCGGGGACGTGAAGCTGATGATTGTCCTGGGGGCTGCATGCGGCTGGCCCGGGAGTCTTTGGCTGCTCCTCCTTTCCCTTGCGGCAGGAGGGCTGTACGCCGTTTTTCATTTCCTGATAAAGAAAGACGGTGTCCGGAGATTCCGTTACCTTGCGGATTATATAAGAAAGCTTCTTGCCGCGGGCGCGGATCCGGGATCTTATATGGCCGGGACGGAGGACGGAACGGTGCCCTTTGCCGTGTTCACCGCGGCGGGAATGCTGATCTACACGTTTTTACAGGGAGGATTTTGACATGAAAAGAAGAATTATGGCCATCTGCGACAGCGACGAAAGATACGCGGAGCGGCTGGCGGATTACGCATCGAGAAGGGGAAGCGTTCCCTTTGAAGTACACGCTTTCAGCGGGGCGGAAGCGCTGAAGAAGTTTCCGGAGCGGGAGAGGATCGGTCTTCTGCTGATCTCCGAGGATTGTCTGTCAGATGAAATGCAGGTCTGGGGAATTCCGGCTGTCGTCTGTCTTTCCGAAGACTCCCGGAGAAAGGAAGATAAGGATCTTAAGCGGATCTATAAATACCGGTCCGCGGCGGAAATCCTTCGGGAAGCCATCGCTTTCTGCCGGGAGGATTCTTTTATGAAAAGCGCAGGCAATCCGGGTCTTAAGCTGATCCTCATCTATTCTCCTCTGGGCAGGTGCGGGAAAACCTCTCTTTTTCTTGCGCTGGGGCAGATTCTTTCGGAGAGAAGGCCGGTTCTGGGAATCAGCCTGGAAACCTTCGGATCCCTTGCGGCCTGCCTGAAGGCTCCGGAAGAAGCAGCCCGGAGCCTTCTTGACCTTATATTCTGCCTGAGGCAGGCTGACGGAACGCAAGGCGCCTGCCTTGCGGGCGCGGTAAGGAACGCCGGGGATTTTGACATTCTTCTGCCCTCCTCTTCGGGCCAGGAACTCTATGAGATGACGGAGGGGGATCTTGAAAGACTTCTTGCCTTCCTGTCGGAGGAATCCCGCTATGAAGCGCTTGTCATAGATGCCGGCAGCGGGGATGGAAACCTGCGCTTTTGGATCGAGAATGCGGACCTTCTTCTTATGCCCGGACTTACGGACGCGTTTTCCGCTGGAAAGCTGAGAAGCTTTGAGGCGTATCTGTCGGAAATGGGGGAGGGCGTGCATCGGAAAATGCGGAAGCTTCATCTGCCCCTCCCGGAGACGCTTCCGCCGGGAAGCTTCGGGGAGCTGCCCTTTACGCCGCTTGGAAGCTATGTCCGGGAGCTTTTGAAAAGGGATGGCTTTTAAGGGGGAGCAATCCCCCTTTTTTAAGGAAATGAGCCGAAACGAAAGGGATTAGCTTGAGCAAATCGCTTGACAGGGGAAATGGTTCACTTTATAATAAATTAAGATTTCGCAAAGGCAGATGCCGTGCATTTTATGCATGGCTTGTTTTTTATGATATTGCCGAAAAACCTTTAATTGGCACATTCACTTTTCATAAGCAAAAGAAAGGAAAAAAGATGGGAATTTATTCATTCAGGGGCGGCGTCCACCCCAAGGGGAATAAAGAACTGACTGCCGGGAAGGCCTTTGTCAGGCTGATTCCCAAGGGCGACATGGTCTATCCGCTGAGCCAGCATCTCGGAAAGCCCGCCTCGCCGCTGGTCAAAAAAAATGATCCGGTCCTGGCCGGACAGCTGATCGCAAAGGCGGACGGCTTTATCTCCGCCAATATCCACAGCTCCTGTTCAGGGAAGGTCAAGGCCATTGAGCGGAGGCTGAACGCTTCGGGCGTCCCGGTCGACTGCATCGTGATTGCCAATGACGGGCAGTTTACGCCGGCTCCGGGCGTGGGAGAAGAAGTGGACTACTCATCCTTCTCAAAAGAGGAAATCATCGCGAAAGTCAAGGAATGCGGCATCGTCGGGCTCGGCGGGGCCGGTTTCCCGACCAATGTCAAGCTGATGCCGAAGAATCCGGATGAGATCCGCTATATCATCGCAAACGGCGCGGAATGCGAGCCGGGCATCACCTGCGACGACCGCCTGATGCGGGAGTATACGGATTGGATCATAAAGGGGCTTAAGATCGTCCTCTCTCTCTTCCCCGCAGCAAGCGGGATCATCGCCATCGAGGACAACAAGCCCGAATCGATCAGGGCGATGGAAGAGGCGGTGAAAAATGAAGAGCGCATGTCCGTTCTCACCTTAAAGACCATGTATCCCCAGGGCGGTGAGCGGAATCTCGTTCACGCCGCTACGGGCATGTATATGGAATCCGGAGCGCTTCCGGCAAGTCTGGGCTGCATTGTCGACAATGTCGCCACGCTGTCGGCCATCTACCGGGCAGTCGCGTTCAATGAGCCGCTGATGGAGAAAGGCTTTACGGCGACGGGGGACGGCTTCAATGAGCCGACCAATTTCATGGTCCGGATCGGGACTTCCCTGAGGGAGATCACGGACGCGGCAGGCGGCCTTAAAGAGGAGACGAGGAAGCTCATCCTCGGAGGCCCCATGATGGGTCCGGCCGTCTCCAACCTCGACGCCCCGCTGGTTAAAGCAAACAACGCGCTTACCGCCCAGCTGGAGGACGAAGTCGAAAAAGCAGAGCTTGAGATGAACAGCTGCATCCGCTGCGGCAGATGCACCCGGGTATGTCCTCTGGGCCTTATTCCCCAGCAGATGGCAAGGGCCTGCGAGCGCAATGATATCGAGCGCTTTGTCAAGCTGCATGGCGCCGACTGCATCCAGTGCGGCACCTGTTCGTTTATCTGTCCGGCGAAGCGGCCTCTTACCCAGCTCTTTAAGCAGACCAAGCCGATGGCGATGTCCTATATCCGCATGCAGGCGCAGAAGAAGGAGGCTTAATGATGGAAGAAAAGAAATTATGGAACCTTACTTCCTCACCGCATTTAAGGAGCGATCTCACTGTTTTCAGCGAGATGTACAACGTTATCATCGCGCTGCTTCCGGCAACGGTCTTCGCGGTCTTTCATTTCGGCCTCCACTCGCTCCTGGTCATTCTCATGAGCGTTGCCGCGGCCTGCCTGACGGAATTCACGTTTGATTACATTGCCCGCCGGCCCAACACGCTTACGGACGGCTCGGCAGTCGTCACCGGACTTCTTCTGGCCCTCTGTCTTCCGCCATCGGTTCCGCTCTATGTGCCGTTTGCCGGTTCCCTCTTCGCGATCCTCTTTGCCAAATGCGTCTTCGGGGGTCTCGGGAAGAACTTCATGAATCCGGCCCTGGCCGGCCGCGCTTTCCTCCTGATCTCCTTCGGCAAGGTCATGACGGATTACAGCACGGACGCGCTTTCCGGCGCGACGCCGCTTGCGGTTTTGAATGAGGGCAGGACCGTCAATCTGGGCGATATGTTCATGGGCCTTGTCAGCGGCCATATCGGCGTCAGCGTCATGCTGCTCCTGCTCGGAGGCGTCTACCTCATCTGGAAGGGAACCATCAAGTGGCTGATCCCGGTTTCGACCCTCGGATCCTTCGTGATCTTCATGGCGATCTTCGGGACGGAAGGTCTTGACGCAAGGTATCTTCTCGCGGAGCTTTGCGGCGGCGGCATCGTCCTCGGCGCCTTCTTCATGGCGACCGATCCGGTCACCAGTCCGATGGCGGAGAGCAGCCAGATTATCTACGGCTGCTTCATCGGCTTTCTGTCCATGATCTTCCGCACCAGAAGCGGCATGGCGGACGGAACCTCCTACGCGATCATCGTCGCGAACATGATCGTTCCGATGCTCGACAAGTACGTGATTCCGCATCCGTTCGGAATCGGCAGGGCGGGACAGACGCTTCCGGCTCCCGGCGAGGAGAAGAAGGGCTTTAAGATTCCGGCCTCCGCGCTGCTTCTGGGGGCGATCACCCTTATCGCGGGCGCGGCCCTGGCCGGCGCCAACGCGGTGACGGCTGACAAGATCACCGAGAACCAGCTGGCGAAGAAGCTGGAGTCCTACGCCTCGGTCATTCCGGGCGCGGAAAACTTTGACTTTGACGATTCGCTCACGGCCGAGATTGAAAAGCTGGATGGCGGCGTCTACGGCGGCGGGGATTTCGGCAAGGCCTATATCAATGAAGCTGTCGTCGGCACGGACGCTTCCGGCAATATTGCCGGCTACGCGATCAGCGCGACCTCCATGGAGGGCTATGACGGCGAGATCACGCTTTCCGTCGGCTTCGATGCGGAGGGCACGGTGCTCGGCATCGAGTTCACCGTCATCAACGAGACGGCCGGCATGGGCATGCTCGCGACGGAAGAGTCCTGGAAGGCGCAGTTCGCGGGCGTCAAGACCGATGCGTTTGTCCTCAACAAGTCCGGCGGTTCCACGGCGGACAATGAGATTGACTCGGTCTCCGGCGCTTCGAGAACTTCCGGGGCGGTCGTCAACGCGGTCAATGCAGCTGTTGATTTCTACAACAATTACATCGCGGCGTGAGGAGGTGAAGAGATATGAATACAAGCATGGAACGTATATATAACGGCATCGTTAAGGAAAATCCTGTCTTCATCATGATGCTCGGCATGTGCCCCTGCCTCGCGGTCACGACTTCGGTCACCAACGCGATCGGCATGGGCGTCTCGACGACTGCCGTCCTGGTCGCTTCGAACGTGGTGATTTCCCTGGTCCGGAAGATTATTCCGGATGAGGTCCGTCTTCCGGCGGAGATCGTTATCGTAGCGTCTCTGGTCACGGTTGTCCAGCTCATCATGCAGGCATACTTTGTGGAACTGAATGAGTCTCTGGGCGTTTACATCCCCCTGATCGTCGTCAACTGCATCATTCTCGGGCGCGCAGAAGCCTACGCCATGAAAAATGAAGTTCTTCCGTCGCTGTTTGACGGTATCGGCATGGGCCTGGGCTTTACGATCGGCATCACGATCCTCGCCTTCTTCCGCGAACTCCTGGGCGCGGGTACTGTGGCGGGTTTTCAGGTCATGCCGTCCTTCTACAAGCCGATTGACATGCTGGTCAAGGCCCCGGGCGCGTTCCTGGTGCTGGGCGTCATCATCATGGTGATGAACGCCTGGGGGATCTCCTCCCGGCAGGCGGAGCTGGTCTCCGGCGACGGCTGCGTTGGCTGCGCGGCTGAGGGGAATTGCGCTGCGGCAGGAAAATGTGATAAGAAAGAAGAGGAGGCAAAGGCATGAGCGGCGATACATCTCTTATTGTAATCATTGTTACGGCGGCTCTGGTCAACAACGTAGTCTTGAGCCAGTTCCTCGGCATCTGCTCCTTCCTCGGCGTTTCCAGCCAGGTCAAGACCTCAGCTTCGCTCGGCGGCGCGGTTATCTTCGTCATGACGATCGCCTCTGCAGTCGCCAATCTGCTCTATACGTTTGTTCTGTCCCCGCTGGGTCTTGATTACCTGCAGACGATCGTCTTCATTCTCGTCATTGCGGCGCTGGTCCAGATCGTTGAGATGTTCTTAAAGAAGACCTCTCCGGGGCTCTATCAGGCCCTCGGCATCTTCCTTCCGCTGATCACCACGAACTGCGCGGTTTTGGGCGTCGCCCTCAACAACGTCACGGACGGCTACAATTTCATCGAGTCCGTGGTCAGCGGTTTCGGAACTGCGTTAGGTTACACGCTTGCGATTGTCCTTCTCGCCGGCATCCGCGAAAATATCGATGAGAGCGATCTCCCGGCTCCGGTCAAGGGAGCGCCGATCGTCCTTTTCTGCGCGGCGCTGATGGGCATTGCGTTTTTCGGATTCAGCTCGCTTAGCTGAAAAGGAGGAGAGAGAATGAATGCAATGACACTGCTTTTAATCACGGTTATTCTCCTTGCGGTCATCGGACTTCTGATCGGCATCCTGCTGGTCTTTGCGGGCCATAAGTTCCATGTCGAAGTTGACGCGCGCGAGGCGGCGGTCAGGGAAGTGCTTCCCGGCAACAACTGCGGCGCCTGCGGCTATCCCGGCTGTGACGGCTGCGCGGCAGCCATCGTGAAGGGGGAGGCTGCGGTTAACGCATGTCCGGTCGGCGGCGCTTCCGCAGCTGAGAAGATCGGCGATATCATGGGCGTTTCCGCTGAGGCCGCGGAGAAGAAGGTGGCCTTTGTCAAATGCGCCGGCGACTGCGCGAAAGCGCATACCAAGGGCAGCTACATCGGGGTTCGGACCTGCACCGCGGCCGCGGCGCTTCCGGGCAAGGGCGATAAGATGTGCCAGCAGGGCTGCCTGGGCCTCGGCGAGTGCGTTTCGGTCTGTGAATTCGACGCGATCCACATCGTGGACGGCATAGCAAAGGTTGACCGCAATAAGTGCGTGGCCTGCGGCAAGTGCGCGAAGGTCTGTCCGCAGCATCTGATCGAGATCATCCCGGACAAATCGATGTACGCGGTTGAATGCGCGAATATCGAGAAGGGCAAGCTCGTCAAGGAACTCTGCGATACCGGCTGCATCGGCTGCGGTATCTGCGTGAAAATGTGCAAATTCGACGCGGTTCATGTTGAGAATAATGTCGCTCATATCGATTATGAGAAGTGCAAGGGATGCGGTGCCTGTGCGGCAAAGTGTCCATCTAAGGTTATTACGTTCAGGGAGCAGCCGAAGAAGGAAAAGGAAGTTTCCTGAGACTGAAAACGGGACGGCGTTTTATGAGGAAAGAACGATAGAAGAAGTTCCCGGTTGACGCCGGGAACTTTTTCTGTCGTCAGGATAAGGGGAAAAAGAATCGCGTAAGAAATCCGCGGGGAGAATGATCGCAAACGAAAAAATCATTTTTTCATTTGCCGCGCCGGATTCGCGCCGCTTTATGAAGCGTAAGGCCGATGCGGATCTGAGCGTCTTCGCGGAGCTTTTGTGACAAACGGCAGCTATCTCCGCCGTTTGCCCTGGAATCTTGCGGGATGGGACTAAAAAAGGGGAGAATATGTCTTCGTCAGAATTTATTCCGGGCATGGAAAAGCTTGAAGCACCGAAAAAAAGCCGGGGAGGTCTGATCGCCGGCGCTCTTATTGCCGCTGTGCTGCTCATGCTCCTGGCTTCCACCTACGTCACGATCTCGAAGGACTATGAGACCCGTTTCCTTCCGGGAACGGTTATCAACGGGATCGGCGTGGGGGGCCTGACATCGGATTATGTCGAGAAGCGCGTCGCGGCGGATGCCGAAGGGTATACACTGGAGCTGGTTTTTCGAAACGCGGTGGAGGTGATCGATGGGCAGGAGATCGGCCTTCATTTTCTATCGGATGGGGAAGCCAAGGGGATCCTGAACAATCAGGAACCGCTGGAATGGATTTTTGGCTTTTTCGGCAGAAAATACATGTATACGATTTCGCCGCATACAGAGTTTGATGAGGGGCTTCTTGCTTCAGTCCTCAAAGCCCTTCCGGAACTGGATCCGGAAAACGAGATCGCGCCGGAGAACGCGGGCCTTGAACTTGGGGAGGATAACGTTTTCTCGATTATTCCGGAAGTGCAGGGTACGACGCTGAAAGAGGAGGCGCTTCTTGAGGCGGCGGAGGAAGCGGTCCGTCAACGGCTGGGAAAGCTGGAGCTGACTTCCGAAAGCGGCGTCTACGAGTCTCCGGCGGTTCTTGCCGACAATCCGGATCTTGTCTCGCAATGTGAGACGCTCAACAGATTTCTTGACGCCAGCGTCACGTATATCCGGACGGATGGGAGCAAAAAGCTTCTGGATCGGGATGAACTCGCAGGCTGGATCAGCCGGGAGGAGAATGGTTTTTATTACCTCGACGAGGCGCTGCTTGCGGAGAAAGCCGGAGCTTTCGTCTCCGAGCTGGCCCGGGAGACGAATGTCACAAAGAACAGCAGGCCCTTCAATTCTACCCGCCACGGGCAGGTGGAGGTTCCCTGCGATCCATATGGCTTCATCGTGGATGAGGCGGCGGAGAGCGCGGCCTTGCTCGAAGATCTGAAAAGCGGAAAAGTCGATGAGCGGGAACCAATCTATTCGGAGCACGCGCTGGATCTGGATCCGAATATGGGAGGAACCTATATCGAGGTGGATGTGAAGCTTCAGCATGTCTACTTTTACATAGACGGGGCGCTGGCCCTGGAATCGGACTGCGTGAGCGGAACGCTGCTGGATCCGACCCGCATGACGCCTTACGGGGTCTTTTCCATCTATCTGAAGGATCAGAACCGGACTCTGCGGGGGACCAGGCTGCCGGACGGCAGCTATCCATACAGTTCTTTCGTCAAGTATTGGATGGCCTTCTACTGGGGCTGCGGCTTCCACGACGCGAGCTGGCGGGCGCCTGCGGAGTTCGGGGGGAATACCTACTTAAGAAGCGGTTCCCACGG
This sequence comes from Lachnospiraceae bacterium, assembly GCA_024695465.1. Taxonomy (GTDB): domain Bacteria; phylum Bacillota; class Clostridia; order Lachnospirales; family Lachnospiraceae; genus Chordicoccus. The sequence goes on from JAILID010000079.1 coordinate 15,922, forward strand.
CTGCGTCAATCTTCCGGAGTCCGCCGCGGCGAAGATGTTTGAGCTTAGCCAGGTCGGAACACCTGTGGTTGTTTTCTATGCGGAGTGATTCCGCGGGGCGGCGCGATGGGCGCTGCCGGGCGGGTTATCTTCCGGCGCGGAGCCGGGAAAATGAGAAAGAAAGGCATTGCGGCGGCGTTGATGGCGCAGCTGCGGTGCTTTTTTTGTTGGAATAGTTGCGGAGAGGCGACTAGTCTTTTCTCAGTAATTCATGCAGCAGCTTGGACTGCGGGCACTGAGGGTTCTATCAGCAGGTCCTTTATCCCGGAAAAAAGAGAAAAGACCTGTAAATGGGCGGGAATCCGGGAACGGCAGAGACGTTATCAAATGTCTTTAAGCATCAAGCACAAAGGATGTGTAAAAATTTTGTCAAAATATCCAACAATTATGCTAAAGGGGATAAAAACATTGACAATCAAAAAAAAGAGTTATAGAATAAATCTATCGTGGTAAGATAGAAAAGGTATCGAATCAGTGAATATATCCTTTTTCGGAATATGAATCGAAAGTCTTTTTTGATGAGATATCTATCGAAAGCCGCGGTTTGACGCGATGCCTCTTTTGACAGCGAGGCAGAGGCAGATTTGTAAGAGGGAGGTTTAAAATGAAGAACAAATTTGTCAGAAAACTATGTTCATTAGTCATGGCCGGGCTTATGGTCATGGGGACGGCTTCAGCAGTGATGGCGGATACGGCGGCCAGCTTTTCGGGAGACGGCACAACAGCAATCAGCACGATTCCGTTCGACGTAACTTTGACTGCGGCAACAGGCCTTTCCCTTCCGGGTACGAGCTTCAGCTATACGATTGCGCCTGTCGCGCAAGACGACATCTCTGATGAAGGCGTAACGGAAGGCGTAGAGGGGGCTGTAGCGCTTCCTGAAAATCCAACAGCCGCGTTCACGGCAGGAGACACAAGACCGGCAACTGTCCAGATTCCTCTTACCGTTGACAATAACAATCTGGAAGCAAACAAGGTATACCGCTATGCGATTACCCAGGCAAAAATGTCAGATGCTCAGGTCGATTCCGGCATCCTGAACGAGGCGGGAACGGGAGCGGCGGATGTGAGATATCTGGATATCTATACCAACGGCAGCAAGAATGTTGTCTACGCGGTGCTCTTTAAGAGCGGAACGAGGAGTCCAGGCGACACTGAAATAGAATATAGCTCCAAAGACGCTTCCTTCGACAATACCTTCGGAAAAGCCGGGACGGTTACGGAAGGGGATGACCGAACCGATACGAAGGGCGTTAAGACGGTGACGCTTTCAAAGACTGGTACAGGAAACAATGTGTCTGCCGATACAGAATTTCCCTTTACCGTGACCTTCTCTGATCTGGACACTAATGATGCTTTAACCATGACCGGCGTCGTTTACACAGTGGCTTATGGCGCGGACGGAAAAGCAGCATATGGCGGAGACGGTGATGCCCCCGCAGCATATAAGATTGGGAGTATTTACAATTATAAAATCAAAGTAGGCGGCACCATCACATTTACGGTTCCCAACAATGTAAGCGTCAGCGTTGATGAGACAACTGAAGAAGGGTATACGATAACGGCGACAACAGAAGGGCTTATCGACAGCACTACTGTTTCCCCGAACGCAAGCGGTAAGGTATATGACGCGAATGCTGTTATTACATTTAACAACCACAGGGGAGTCGCCAGCCCGACGGGCATCGTTCTTCGCTATGCGCCTTATTTCCTCATTGCGGGACTTGCAGCCGCTCTGCTCCTGTTCTTCCGCCGCAGGAATGTTGACAGCGGCAGCGACATGATCTGATGGCCCTCTTTCAGAAGCGATTCAAGGAAGAACTCTGGGCGGACGGAGGACAGGACGGAAAATCCGAGGAGGAGGTTAAAGTCAGCCTCCGCTACAACGGGATTCCGGAAGAGCGAATGATCCGGGTGCGCCGGACGACGACGGTCTACGGCGATATCCTGGCCCTGGTCATCAAGATCGGCATCATTCTGCTGATCCTGGCGGCCGCCATTACCTTTGTCTTCGGCATTGAAAGAGTGGGGGACAACACCATGGCCCCGGCCATCAAGATGGGGGATCTGCTTCTCTATTATCGCCTGGACAAGGATTACTCCATCAGCGAGTGCTGCGTTATCAATTTTGACGGGGAACGCCAGGTCCGCCGGGTCGTAGCCCGGAGCGGGGACACGGTGGACATCGACTCCGAAGGCCTTGTCATCAACGGGGCGCATCAGGAAGATTACAGAAGGCTCTCCCTCTACGAGGGAGGTTACGCTTTCCCGGTTACATTGGGGGAAGGTGAGATTTTTGTACTGGGGGACGCGACCGAAGGGACGGCGGATAGCCGGATTTACGGTCCCGTGAAAGCCTCTGAGACTGAAGGCGCGGTGGTTACGGTTTTGCGTCGGCGGAATATCTGACCGATGAACTGCCGCGCGGAAGAACACGGGCAATGATTCTCTTCCCCGGCAATACCGGGGAAGGGGGTTTTGCATAGACCGGCGGGATAGAACGCCGGGGACATATCTTGTATTATGCAGAAAGGAAAGAGAAATGAAGAGCAAATTATTGAAGAAACTTGCAGCTTCGGCAATTGCGGCGGCGATGGCTGCGGCCATGCTTCCGGCGACAGCGTTGGCAGCACCTAAGGACGTTGGTCTTGTAAGCGTTGCCTTGTGCAAGAATTTCCAGATCGGAGCAGGAATCACGGTTCCGGATGTTACTTTTAGTTTTACAATCCGCCAGACAGATGGAACTTTGGATGGCAATCCGGCAGAGGGAGATATTGTTTCCGAGGGTGGCAATGCAATTACAGCAACAACCGCCGGTGAGTATTATCTGGCGCCTGTAGAGTTAAGTTATAGCTCCGGCGATCGCGCTTCCAATAACGAAGACACGGTTCTGACAAAACAGGCAGTGCTGTTCCAGAATGTTACGTATCCTGCGAAGGATACCCAGGCCACCTATTATTTTCAGGTAAAAGAAGATATTCCGAATCCGGGTGAGACAGGTTATACTTATGATGAGACCGTATATTATGTCACCGTAACGGTACCTGCTAATAACGGAACTCCGCTATATACGGTGGCGACAAATTCGCGCAATAAGGACACAGAGGGCGGCAAGATTGATGGTACGCCCCAAAATACAACAAATGACCAAACAGGCGGTACGGATGCGAACGGTGATTCCGACGATATTGTTCCGAATGAATTTGTCTTTACCAATACTTATGTTAAGGATGCTACATATGCGGTAGACCGTGATACAGATGAAGAGGGACCTTCCGATCCGAGAGATCAAGACGCAACAGATGGGAATACATATGATTCGGATAACGATCCTGATCCTATTAACGGTAATAATAACACCATCAATGACGTAGTAGGCGGTGAAGCGGCGTTTACGCTGAAGAAGGTTCTTAAGAACCCGAAAGATGCTGCTGATACCTTCACATTTAATCTGGCTGTTACCTATCCCGTCGGAATAGAGTCCACCGCGACATACGAAACAAAGTTGAACGGCGTGGCCGGCAATCCCCTTAAGAGCGGAGATAATGAGTTCACTCTTGGCAATAACGGCGTGCTTGAAGTTGAGACTCTCCCGGCCGGCACGAAGATCGTTGTAACAGAGACAGGCGTAACAGGTTATCAGGCTAAAACGGTTGTCTCCTATAACGGTACTCCTGGTGGAGATACGACCGGCGCAAGAGGTGCCAATGTTAACGCAACGGTTCTTGTCGGTGAGAATGGCGGTTATGTCTCCTTCATCAACAATTACTCCTCCGCTTCCCCGACCGGTATCCTTATGACCAACCTTCCCTTCACGCTTCTCATCCTTGTAGCTCTGATCGGCTTCGCCGGCTACATCTACAGCCAGAGAAGAAGGGCTGCCATGAACGATATGATCTGATATGATCAGCAAATTTAAGACAGGGCCGGCGCTTTTCGCCGGTTCTGTCCGTAAGGATGTCTCCCGTAGTCTATCCTGCGGGAGATTTTTCGTAATGACGATGGAGGCCAGTCGTTGAGCAGAGCAAAAGTATATCTTGTCGACCCGAAGAACCATTTGCTTTCGGTCCGGCAGAAGCTGGGAAAGACGGGAGTCGGGATCCTGGCTTTTTTTGTGGATGTCCTCATCATCCTTGTCCTCACGCTGCTTACGGTCTACGGGGTCTACGCCCTCTGGGATTCCCAGCAGCTCTACGAGGAGGCGAGTTCCTCCCAGTACACATCTTACCGGCCGACGGAGGACAACAAGTTCCCATCCTTTATCGACCTTCAGCACATCAACCCGGAGGTCATGGGCTGGATACAGGTTTACGGGACCAAGATCGACTATCCGATGGTTCATTCGGAGGATAACAACAAGTATCTCAATATAGACGCTTACGGAAACTTTTCCATTCCCGGCGCCATCTTTCTTCATGCGTCTTCGAAGAAAGATTTTTCAGATTTCTGTTCGATCATCCTGGGCCATCACATGGCCAAAAGCTCCATGTTCGGCGACCTGGACAAGTTTGAGAAGGAGTTTTTTTTCAGGAGCCATGAATACGGAAATCTTTATTATGAAGGGAAAAACCACGGCCTTCATTTTTTCGCCTACATGCTGGAAGACGCCTATGAATGGGAGCTCTTTATGACGGGGCTGAAGCCCGGAACGGAAAAGGCGGAAGAGTACCTTGCCAATATTCTGGATAAGGCTTTGTACGTCCGGGATATCGGGGTGAGCGCAGACGACCGCATCGTGATGCTCTACACCTGTTCGGAAGAGATCACGAACGGGAGGTATCTGCTGCTGGGCCGGATCGAGGAGGAGGTCTATGAAGACCCCTTTGTCAGGGATATGTCGGCCTTCAATCATTTCGTGGAGAGCGCGGACGCCCTGGGCATCCGGGAACGGATTCGGCAGCTGGGGGTCTTCGGCAAGACCCTGATCTTCTTTTTCTTCCTGATCCTTCTCTTCTTCCTGCTGGACCGCCTTAAGAAGCGCCGGCTTCAGCGGAAGGCGGAGAGAGCCATGGAGAGGGAAATTCTGCGCTTAATGACTAAAATTGAAGGCGGACGGGAAGACGCGCCGCCGGAGACAACGTGATTGCTTATGGGGAGGATACTATGGCGAAAAATGAAAAGATGGATCCTGACGAGGTAATAAGCCTTCTGGCTCAATATGATCTGGACAAGATCGCGCCGGTCGTAAGAATCAGTCCGATGAAGACCGCGCAGAGATTTGCCCTTCATTTTCTCGTCGTCATCCTTGCGATATGGATCATGTTCGGATTTGTATTCGGACTCTTATCCGCGCCGACGGCAGACATGTATCCCCGGATCGATCAGGGAGACATGCTGCTTTTCTACCGGCTTGACAAGGATGTTTCTGCTCAGGATGTCGTCGTGTTTACGAAAAACGATACGATTTACGTGGGCCGGGTCATTGCGGCTGCGGGCGATACGGTGGAGATAAAAAACAACGAGAGCGTGCTGATCAACGGCAGCAGCATGATCGAGAGCAACATCTTTTATCAGACCCCGATTTACGAGGGATTTGTAAGCTACCCCCTGGTCCTGGGCCAGGATCAGTGTTTTATTCTTGCGGACAGCCGGAACGGAGGAGAGGACAGCCGCTATTTCGGCCCGGTCAATAAGAAGGAGCTTCTGGGAACCGTAATCACCGTACTCAGGAGGAACAATATATGAATCCCTGGAAACTGGACCGGATCATCCGCCGCTGCGACGCCGCCCTTGTGTGGTTTGTAACCTTCGGGGCCGTTCTGCTCCTCATGTACAGTATCTATGTCCTCTACGACACGGTCTATACCGGCCAGAACGCCTTTACCTCCTATGATCTTCTGCAGTACCGCCCCAAGACGGACGAGACCGGCTCCCTCTCCTTCGAGGATCTTTTCTCCGTCAGCGAGGATGCGGTGGGATGGCTGAGCATTGAAGGAACCCATATTAATTATCCGCTGGTGCAGGGCAAGGACAACCTGAAATACGCGAATACCAATGTATACGGAAAGCCCAGTCTGACCGGCTCTATCTTTATGGCTGCGGAAAACGCCCCGGATCTTTCGGATTACTACACGATCATCTATGGACATCATATGTCGAACGGGGCCATGTTCGGCGACATCGATAATTATGAGAACCGCCATTACTTCGACATTCATCGGAACGCGATCATCCAGATGCCTTCGGGCAATTATGACGTTGAATTCTTCGCCCTGATGGATGCGGACGCTTATGATATCCGGATTTATACGCCGGGCAATGTCGAACCTGAATCCATCCTGGGCTACATCAGGGAGAAAGCCCTGATCTTCAGCGAGGATTACGATTCGGAAAAGGGAGAGGCAAAGCCTGTGGACAAGCTGCTGGCGCTTTCGACCTGCAAGGACGCTGTGACGAACGGCCGGGTTGTTCTTTTTGGCAGCGTCAAGACCCGCCTGGCCCCTCTGCCCGTTGAGGAGGAAGAGGAGGAGGAAGGCGTATTCAGGATCGCAATCGGTCATATAAGCGATTCGGATCACTGGAGCTTTCTCAATCTGCTCCTTGCCGCGCTCACGATTTACATTTTTGTGCCTTTGGGAAATGCCCGCCGCAAGTTCCGGCAGATCCCCTATTCAAAGAAGACCGCGCTGTCCATGCGGATGAAGGGGAACCATAATCCCTGGATCGCTGCCTTGTCGGAAGAGGGCCGGCTTGAAAAGCTGGAGAAAATCGAGAGGGATCTCGACCGTTTTGTTCTCGGAATGTTCATCGGCATCGCGTTGGAAGCGCTGGCGGTCATCGCAAGCGTCGCATTGTTTGCCAAAACGGAAAATCTCGCGAAAAGGGCTGTGATTCTGGACGACGTTACGCCGTTTATGCTGGGCGTCGCCGCTTTTGCCCTTCTCGCGGACTTTATATTCTTCCGTTACCGGGGAGAGCTTCTTCCGAAGCGGAGGGATAAATGAATGAACAAAGAGGCTTTCTAAGCATACGCTAAGAAAAACGCTCCGCAAGGAGGCGCGGGGGCTTTATGGGCGGGCTGCCGGCCGACGCTTAATCGGCTCCGGAACGTTTATTTTGCGGGCGTTCATTATTCCGTGCGGTCGAAACGCTCAAGGAAGGAATGGTTGATTCCGCCGCTCTTATAGCCGGGAAAAGTATCCAGCTGGACTGCGTGAACCGCTCCCATGATGCTGGCTTCGATGTCGGGATTGCTCTTCCTGAGTTCCCGGATCAGCTGTTTGGTCTCCTGGCGTTTAGAAGCGGTCTCGCGCAGGGCCGTCCTGCTGTTTTCCGTGAAGCGGCAGGCGCAGCGGATAAAATCCAGGTGATTGTAATTCTCCCAGGCTATGATATCTTCTTCCCGAACCCGGTACATGGGACGGATGAGGGTCATGCCGGGGAAGTTGCTGCTGTGAAGCTTGGGAATGATGGTCTCGAGCTTTGCGCTCCAGAACATGGCCATGACCACCGTTTCAATGACGTCGTCCTGATGGTGGCCGAGGGCGATCTTGCTGCAGCCCAGTTCCCTGGCCTTTGCGTAAAGATGGCCCCGGCGCATCCGGGCGCAGAGATAGCAGGGGGATCCGTGATCCTGGCTGTTGGCCGCGTCGAAAATCCCGGATTCAAAGAAGGTAAGGGGAATGCCCAGAAGATCGGCGTTTTCCGCGATCTTTTTTCGATTCGCGGGGCTGTAGCCCGGATCCATGCAGAGAAAAACCGCTTCAAAGGGGATCTTGCTGATACGCTGAAGCTGCTGCATGAGTTTGGCCATGAGCATGGAATCCTTGCCTCCGGAGATGCAGACCGCGATCCGCTCTCCGGGGCTGATCAGTTCGTATTCGCTGACAGCTGTGATGAAAGGTCCCCAGAGCTCCTTCCTGTATTTTTTTATGATGCTGCGTTCGATCAGCTGGCGTCTCGTGAGTTCTCTTGTCATGTTTTTCCTCTCTGTCTCTTGGAAGACTCCGGATTTGCCGGTCCGGCACATCCGATTTACTTGTTCGATATATAAAATGAAAGAAGTTTTCTTTTCGCTCGATTCCTGTATGCAGTATAGACAGTATACACGCAAGTAAGCCGCCGGGCATTACTTTTTTTTATTTTTTGGAAAAATACATTGATAAACCGGACTGAGACAAACTATAATAGAGGATAAGACTTTAAGAGGGGGTGCCTTATGATCAAGACGAGGCTGTTGGGGCTGCTTGAAAATGAAAAGAAATACATTGTCTTTCAGGTCCTGCTGCAGTGGGTATCGCTTCTTTTTCAGATCGGGGCGGCGTATATCCTGTCCCGTTTTTTCGAGGAGCTTATGAATAAAGAGACGGGGCTTAAGACGGAGGCTGCGGCAGTTCTTCTTATTACCCTGCTGATTCGGACTGTGTCGGAGAAGCTTTGCGCAAGCCTCTCTTTTAAGACATCCGCCAATGTGAAGAAGATACTTCGGGACCGCCTTTATGAGAAGCTTCTGAAGCTGGGCGTATCCTACCGGGAGTATGTTTCCACGGCTGAGATCGTGCAGATGAGCTCGGAAGGCGTGGAACAGCTGGAGACCTACTTCGGCGCCTATATACCCCAGTTTTTTTACAGCCTTCTCGCCCCGCTTACCCTGTTTTTCGCAACCGCGGTATTCGTGGATACAAAGACGGCTCTTACGCTCCTTGTCTTTGTGCCGCTGATCCCGATCTCGATCATCGCTGTGCAGAAGATCGCGAAAAAGCTGCTTTCGAAGTACTGGGGTACGTATACTTCGCTTGCTGATTCCTTTCTCGAAAGCCTTGAGGGGCTGACGACGCTTAAAGTCTACGGCGTGGACGGAATCCGGGCGGAGAAGATGGATGAGGAGTCGAAAAAATTCCGCCAGGTGACCATGAAGGTTCTGGTTATGCAGCTGAATTCGACTTCCATCATGGATATAATGGCTTATGGCGGCGCGGCGGCCGGGATGATCACCGCGATCCGGGGCTTTTTGTCCGGCTCGATCTCCCCGGCAGGCGCTATTTTCGTTATCCTGCTCTCTGCGGAGTTCTTTCTTCCGCTTCGGAAGCTGGGATCTTATTTTCATGTCGCGATGAACGGGATGGCCGCCGCTGACCGCATTTTTCGGATCCTGGATATCCCGGAACGGGAAGAGGGCAGCAAGACGATTGGAAACGGTCCGTGCGCGTTTTCCCTTCGCGGGGTTCATTTTTCCTATGACAGCAGCCGGGAGGTCCTGAAAGGGGTCGGCATGATGATACCGGCCGGATCCCTGATCTCGATTGTGGGCGAATCCGGCTGCGGCAAGAGTACGATCGCGGGGCTTCTGTCGGGCCGTCTCCACGGCTACGAGGGGGAGATCCGGGTCGGCCGCATGGCTCTTACCATACCGGAGGAGCCGGAAGAGGAATATCTTATCCCAATCGACATTGCGGATATTGTCGATGAGAAGGGGAAAAATGAAAGACGGCAGCTGGCGCAGATCTCGGAAGTGCGGGAGGCGGAGCTCTTGAAGAAGGTCATGCTCGTGGGGACGCGGAGCCGGATCTTCCAGGGAACGGTTGAGGATAATCTGAGAATGGCCAGGCCCGGCGCGGGGGAGAAGGAGCTTATGCGGGTCCTGGAGGAGGTAAGGCTCCTGGACTTCTTTAAGGAGCAGCAGGGCCTTAAGACGGAGATCCTTGAGAATGGAGCCAATCTTTCCGGCGGCCAGGCTCAGCGCCTGGCTATTGCCAGGGCCCTTCTTTATGATTCTCAGGTTTATATTTTTGACGAGGCGACTTCCAATATCGACTCGGAGTCGGAAGAGGCCATCATGAGAACAATCCGAAGGCTGGCCAGGAGGAAGACAGTGGTCCTTATTTCCCACCGCCTCCTGAACTGCCGCGCTTCCGACTGCATCTATATGATGAGCGAAGGAAGAGTCATTGAGCAGGGAACGCATGAGGATCTGCTGAAAAAAGGCGGCGCGTACGCCAGGATGTTCTTTACCCAGTGCCGGCTTGAAGAGTACGGCTCTGCTATGAGGCCGGAGATGACGGTCAACGAGCCTCTTCCGCGGGAGGAGGGATTCAAGGAGGAAATGAGTGGGGAGCAGAACGAACCGGAAGAATATCTTGCCGCGAAGGCGGAGGAACTGAATAAGATCCAGTCCCTGCTCGAAAGATATGTCGATGACGGGATCGGGGAGAAGAAGGAGGCAGAGGCCGAGGCAGAGGATAAGCAGAGACGGCCCTTCCGTTTCCCGTGGATGGCGAAGGCGAAACAAAATCATGTAAACGCCCCGAGCGGAGCGGATGTCCCGGCGAATGAACGGGGAGCCGACGAGGTTCGGGAAGTTCCGACGGAAGAGCAGGCAAAATCCTCCGGCCATAAGAGAGGCGTCCTGGGCGTTGCGGGAGGTATGATCGGCCTTGTGAGGCCGCTCCTTCCCATCATGCTTCTTGCGGTGCTGTTCGGGGTTATCGGTCATCTTCTTGCGATGGCGGTCACGGTCTTTGCCGCTGAAGCTTTCCTTTCCGGCGCGGGAAGCGGGGGCTTGTTTGCCGCTTTCTTTAACGTTGATTCAGTGAGCAAAGTCTTCGCTGCTATGGGGGCCGCTGCGGTATTAAGAGGCGTTTTTCATTATGCGGAGCAATATTGCAATCACTATATCGCGTTCACTCTGCTCATGGATATCCGGCATGAGGTATTTAAGGCGTTAAGGCGTCTGGCGCCCGCCAAGCTGGATGGACGGGGCAAGGGGAACCTTATTACGGTTTTGACGGAGGATATCGAGCTTTTGGAGGTCTTCTACGCCCACACGATCTCCCCCATAGCGATCGCGTTCCTCAGCTCTCTTATCATGTCGGCCTTCCTCTGGAGCCAGAGCCGGACAGCCGGAATCTGGGCGGCTGCGGCCTACTTTACGGTCGGGGTTATCATTCCGCTGCTCATCGGAAAGAGTTCTTCCGGCCTGGGGCTTGAGGTCAGGAACGGAAACGGCGGGCTTTCGAGTTATGTTCTTGATTCCGTGCGGGGATTGGACGAGACGATCGGCTTCGGCGCCGGGGAGCGCCGGAGAAAGGAAATGGCGAAGAAATCCGACGCGCTTCTGGAGAAGCGGAAGATGCTGGCCGACATTAACGGCTGGCAGAGAGCGCTTTCTGTCTTCTTTATCCTGTTCTTCTCCTATGGGATCCTCTACTGGACCGTTTCGGCGATGGAAGCGGGTGAGATCGGCTTTCGGGAGGTATTCCTCAGCTTCCTGGCCTTGTCCTCGTCCTTCGGGCCTGTAGCGGCGCTTGCGTCTCTGTCCGGGAGCCTTACAAAGACGCTGGCTGCAGGGGAACGGATCCTTGACATTCTGAAGGAGCAGCCGGCAGTTAAGGAAATCACCACTTTTGACCGCCAGGACAGCTGGGAGGGCTATTATCATTTTTCAGGAGCCAGTCTTTCCCATGTCAGTTTTTCCTATGACCGGGAAGCGGTGCTTTCGGATTACTCGCTTTCGGTCGAAAGGGGGAAGATTATCGGCGTCCACGGTCCCAGCGGCTGCGGAAAGTCGACGCTCCTTAAGCTTCTCATGCGTTTCTTCGATGCGGATGAGGGCGATATCTGGATATCCGGCGATGATATCCGGCGGATCCCGACCTTAAGGCTCCGCGACGCGGAGGCCTATGTGACGCAGGATACCCAGATCTTTAACGATACGATTGCCGGAAATATCGAAATCGGAAAACCCGGCGCTTCCAGGGTGGAGATCGCCCGGGCGGCTAAAAAGGCAGGACTTGACGATTTTATCCGTTCTCTTCCGGACGGATATGAGACCGGAACGGGAGAACTCGGCGAGTCCCTTTCAGGAGGCGAGAGACAGAGGATCGGTCTTGCCAGAGCCTTTCTACATAACGCCCCGTTTCTTCTTCTGGATGAACCGACCTCCAATCTGGACGCCCTGAATGAAGGAATTATCCTGAAATCACTTAGAGAAGAGAAGGAGGACCGAACGGTTTTGCTTGTTTCTCATCGCGAATCGACGCTTAAGATCTGCGACATTGTCGCAAAGATGGATCGCGAGAGGACTTCCTGAAGGCAGGAAGGCCGGAGGTGATTATGGAATACGATATCAATAAAAAGAATTACCATGATTTTAAGGTCTTCGAAAGGGGACGGCTGAAGCCCAGAAGCTATTTTATCTCCTATCCGGATCGGGCTTCGGCTGATTCGGTGAGTCTCAGGGAGAAGAGGTACGCTTCTCCGAAGGCGCTTTCGCTGAACGGCAGCTGGGATTTTCGCTTTTATCGGAATCCGCAGGAGCTCCCGGATCGTCTGGATACCGCCAAAGTTCAGTTTGAAGAGATCGATGTGCCGTCCTGCTGGCAGTTCAGGGGCTGGTTAAAGCCTTTTTACCTGAATACCCGTTACCAGTTTCCCTATAATCCGCCGGCGGTCCCGAAGGAGAAAGCGCTTGGAAGGATTTTTTCCTGGATCGGGGCCGACAAGGGGATCCGCCCGCGCTTCGACCTGCCCTGCAAAGAATACAATTCCGTCGGCGTTTACAGAAAGCTCTTTAAGGTCGGCGCGGATAACACGAGAAAGGTGATCTCCTTTCTGGGCGCGGCGTCCTGTCTGGATCTCTATGTAAACGGTCACTTTGTGGGATATTCAGAGGGGTCGCACAATACGGCGGAGTTCGACATCACTTCCCGGGTTCGGGAAGGAGAAAATGAAATGCTGGCCGTCGTCCATCGATGGTGCAGCGGCAGCTATCTGGAAGCGCAGGATATGTTCCGAAACAATGGGATCTTCCGGGACGTCATCCTCTACGAGATGATGGACAGCGATCCCTGGGAGATCGAAGTTGGGACTGAAAAAAAGGAGAGGGGTTATGAGCTTTGCGTAAAAGTGGTTTTTAATCATGCCGGAGACGGGACGAAAGCTACCCTGCTCCTTTTGGGAGAGGGCCTTTCCCAAAAGGCGGAGGGAGAATCGCGGGCAAACGAACTTCATTTTGAAATGAAGGAACTGAATGTTCTGGAGTGGAACGCCGAAAACCCGGTTCTCTATAATCTCTATCTGGAGACGGAGACCTCCTGCACAAAGCTTCGGATCGGATTTCGGGACGTCCGCATAAGCGGGACGCACTTTAAGCTGAACGGACGCCTCATCAAGCTTCACGGGATCAACCATCACGATACCGGACCGGTCAACGGCTGGACGATGAGTCCGGAAGAGATCGAACGGGATGTGAAGCTTTGCAAAGAGTATAATATCGATACGATCCGGACCGCCCATTATCCGCCGGATCCCTATCTCCTGGAACTCTGCGACGAGCTGGGGATATATGTTGTGGATGAGGCGGATATCGAAACCCATGGGAGCTGGTCCATGGCGCTCCCGCCGGATTATAACCGCATTTCCAACGACGCAAGATGGGGACCCCGCTTTGTAGACCGGGTGAGCCGTCTTTACGAGAGGGACAAGAACCATCCTTCGATTATCCTCTGGAGCCTTGGAAACGAGTCCGGGGGAACCGCGTGTACGGACATGGAGGAAGCCTATCTCAAAAAAAGGACTTCAATTCCGCTGCATTACGAGGGCGCGATCCATACCGCAAGGAAGGCTTATGACGTTGGAAGCCAGATGTACCCTTCTGTAAGCCAGGTCCATGAGGTGGGGGAGAAAAGATCCCGGATCAGACAGCTGAATGACAGACCGTATTTTCTCTGCGAGTACGCTCACGCCATGGGCACAGGTCCCGGAAATATCGAGGATTACTGGAAGGAAATCTATAAATACGACAATCTCATGGGGGGCTGCATCTGGGAGATGGCCGATCATGCGGTTCTGGAAGAGGATGGAAACTATACCTATGGCGGCGATCACGGGGAGTATATCCATGACGGAAATTTCTGCGCTGATGGGATCTTTTATCCGGACCGGACCCCCTCGACGGGAGCTTTCATCACAAAATTCACCTACAGACCCCTGCGGATCCGCTATCTCTATGGCAGCACCTTCGAGATCTTTAATACGACAGGGTTCACGGAAGGAAAATGCTTTGAGATGAAGCTTTCCTGGAGCGACGGAAGGAGCCTTGTGTTTTCGCCGGATGTCGGTCCGATGAAAAAAGTTCGACTTGAGCTGCAGCCGGATACGGAGGCCCCCGCGGATTTCATTCCCTTAAGAGGCGGGCTTCTTCTGACGGCGCTTACCATCGATAAGAGAAACGGGCGCGTGGCTTCTGTTGAACAGATCACAATCCGGCAGAATGATTACGTGCTTCCTGTCGGAGGGATCAGCGGGATCGGAGAGGCGAAATTCCCTGCCGAAATAAAGATCCGGGATAAGAGACTGTGGTTTGATTTCGGGACGGTCCGCTTTGCCGCGGGCTTTCCCGGGACGATCCTCTACCGGGCTGCCACGGATAACGACGTCGATCCCATGATGCGCGGCACGATGACGCCTTATTATGAGGAGACGGAAGAACTGCTGTCCGAGCAGCGCGAGGGAAACAGGGTCACGATCCGCAGCAGGATCCGGGTCGGCGATATGGAGTTTCTGGTGACTGACGTCTATGAATCCGCAAACGAGGGGCTTATGGTTACCAGCATCCTTCATCCGGTCAGCGGCAGGGGGGAGATTCCGAGGTTCGGAAAAACCTACCGCCTTATGAACTCCTTCCAGAAGGTCATTTACGAGGGGCGGGCAGGGGAATCCTATGCGGACATGAAGGATCAGTTTCCCATTGCGCGCGTATCTTCCAGGGTCTCGAAGATGGTGGAGCCGAATATACGCCCTCAGGAAAGCGGCAATCGCTGCGATGTGAGCTGGGCTTCATTTTCCAATGAAAAGAACTATGTTATCTTTGAGGCGGTCGGAAGTCCTTTCGAGCTGAGCGTCAAGCCCTATACGGACGCCGCCCTGATCAGAATGAAGCACAGGGGGGATGAAGACGCGACCGGCGTATATGTAACTGTCAACGCGTTCCAGAGAGGGATCGGAACGGGAAGCTGCGGGCCTTCCGCGGCGGAACGGTTTACCTATCAGGCAGATCGGGATTACACATTGACCTACCTTATAAGGGTCAGATAACGGAGGTGTAAAAAGTGGCGGATGGAAGTGTAAAATGCAGAAAATGCGGCCGCCTTATCGGAGCGGATATGAAGTTCTGCCCGTATTGCGGAATCATGAATATTGTGTCCTTTAAGCAGGATCCGGACAAGGATTACTGTCTGTTCTGCGGAGGGGAGTTCCCGGCGGACGCGGAGGAATGCCCGATCTGCGGAACCCCGCGCAAGGAGGCGCTCCTTCATCCCGGGAACAGCGAAGACGCGGAGAGCGTGGAGCCTGCTTTAGACGCGGATAGCGTGAAGCCTGCTTTAGACGCGGATAACGTGGAGCCGGCCCTGGATGAGGAGTACAGGATCCCGGCGGCGCCGGTCGGGATAAATGATCTTGTATTCGAGGAGGAGCTTTCCAGGGAGCTGGATCGGCGTGACGACAGCGGGAAAGACCCGGAGGAAAAAGCGGCAGCCCAAGACGTACAGGAGCTGACGCTGGCGGAAAAGGTCTTTGGGAACGCCGTTCCGGGTGAACCCGCGGAGAGAGATGACGGCTATTTTGAGGAAGAGACGGAAGGGGAGACGGCGGAGCTTAAAAAGGAAGAGCCGAATCACTACATTTCGTCCTCTGACGATGAGGAGTTCGAGGAGGGGGAAAATGAAGGCGAAGCCAGGAAGGCGGGGATGACCTGGATCATTTCTTCCATGATCGTAATCCTGCTCCTTTTGTTCCTGCTTTCTCCTCTGGCCGGTAAATTCCAGCTGACCAGGATTTTCTCGGGTAAGTCCGGCAGCTCAGAAAGCGCTTCCATAAGCCCGGGCTCGGAGAGCTCTTTGGCAGTTTCGGCGGCGGAAAGCGCGGACGTATCGGCTGCGGAGTCTTACGCTGATTCTTCTCTTTCGGAGTCTTCAAAGGCCGGGTCGGCTGTGTCCTCCGGGGAATCTCTTCCCGAGTCTGTTTCAGAGTCTGTGCCTGAGCCGACCGAAGAGCCGACGCCTGAGCCGACCGCGGAACCGACGCCTGAGCCGACCGCGGAACCGACGCCCGAGCCGACCGCGGAGCCTACGCCTGAACCCACCCCGGAGCCGACGCCGGAGCCGACGCCGGAGCCGACGCCTGAACCGACTCCTGAGCCGACTCCGACGCTCAGACAGGATTACCTTATGTCGGATACGGCTGTCCGCTATATCGGTTATGCTGATCTGGAAGGCTATTCGCCCGAGCAGGTCCGCCTTATCTGCAATGAAATGTACGCAAGGCACGGCTATATTTTTGAAAATCAGGCCTACAACGACTACTTCAGCCAGTTTGCCTGGTATGCGCCCTCTATTCCGAAGAGCAGTTTTTCGGATGATATGCTGAATCCTTATGAAAGGGAGAATGTCCACACAATAGCCCATTATGAAAGAGATAAGGGCTGGAGATAAGCTTAGGAAGGAGATTTTTTATGTACGCAAGCATCTGGGCCCTGGTGCCCCCCATCGTGGCCATCGCTCTGGCCCTGATCACAAAAGAGGTTTACAGCTCGCTTTTTGTCGGCATCCTTGTTGGCGGACTTTTCTATTCGAACTTCAGCTTTGTGGGAACCCTTGAACATATCTTTACGGACGGCCTGATTGCGCAGCTTTCGGACTCCTATAATGTGGGAATCCTTGTATTCCTTGTATTTCTTGGGATAATGGTCTGCCTCATGAACAAGGCCGGCGGTTCGGCGGCTTTCGGCGAATGGGCGTCCGGACATATCAAGACAAGGGTAGGGGCCCAGCTTGCTACGGTGGCCCTCGGCTGCCTCATCTTTATCGACGATTATTTCAATTGCCTGACGGTGGGTTCGGTCATGAGGCCGGTTACGGACCGCCATCAGGTTTCCAGGGCCCGGCTGGCTTATCTGATCGATTCGACCGCAGCTCCGGTCTGCATCATCGCGCCGATTTCTTCCTGGGCGGCAGCGGTGTCCGCGTTTGCCCCGGAGGGGACGAACGGCCTGGTTCTTTTTATCCGGGCGATCCCTTATAATTATTACGCGATCTTTACGATCGTCATGATGGTGACGCTGACGATTCTTAAGATCGAATACGGGCCCATGGCAAAATATGAGGCCAATGCCCTTAAGGGCGACATTTTCACCGTTCCGATGCCGGAAGGGGCGGCGGAACAGAAGGCTGAAGGCGCAAAAGGGAAGGTTGTCGATCTGGTTCTTCCCATTGCGTCCCTGATCGTATGCTGCGTCATCGGCATGATCTACTCCGGCCGCTTTTTCGAGGGCGCAAGCTTCATCGATTCCTTCGCCAATTCCAATGCTTCGGTCGGCCTTGTGCTCGGATCCTTTGTCGCGCTGGTCATCACGCTGGCCGCTTATATCTTAAGAGGCGTCCTTGGCTTTAAGGACTGCATGTCCTGCCTTTCCGAAGGCTTCAAATCCATGGTTCCGGCCATTATGATCCTGGCTCTTGCCTGGACGCTTAAGAGCATGACGGATTCTCTTGGAGCGGCCGAGTATGTCGCGGGAATCGTCAAGGGCTCCGCGGAGTCCTTGCAGAATTTCCTTCCGGCGATCATCTTCCTTATTGCGGTCGGCCTTTCCTTCGCGACCGGTACTTCCTGGGGCACTTTCGGGATCCTGATCCCGATCTGCCTCGACGCCTTCTCCCTGGAAGGCGGGAATCAGCTTGCCATCATCTGCGTGTCAGCCTGCATGGCCGGGGCGGTCTGCGGGGATCACTGCTCTCCGATCTCCGATACGACGATTATGTCTTCGGCGGGGGCCATGTGCGACCATATCTCCCATGTGACGACCCAGATGCCTTATGCGCTCACCTGCGCGTCGATCTCGTTTGCCGCCTACCTGGTGGCGGGATTCGCGAAGAACGCCGCGGCGTCTCTGCTGATCGGACTTATCATTCTGTTTCTCTGCATGTTTATCCTGCACTTTGCCCAGAAGAATTCGGGCAGGGAATGACGACGGGAGCAAGCAGGCCAAAAGAGGCGCCCCGCAGCGGGACGCCTCTTTTTTTGGAGCTTTTTCAGATGACAAAGTCAATACAGGATCTCTGGGATACGAAAGGAACAATAGCCTCGTCCTTAACTTTGACATGGGCCGGATGGGAGGCGTAGAGCTTCAGCGCTTCCTCGTCCGCGCAGGTGGAGTCGAGCAGAATGTCCGCATTTGAGGACGGGAGGGCGTCGATCGTCACCTTGACTTCGATAAGTCCGGGAACGACGCCGACGAGCGCCTCAAGCCCGGTTTTGATTCCGGCTTTTATGGCGTCGGCCTCCTCCTTGCTGCAGCCTTCTTTTAACTTCCAGAGAATGATATGCTTGACCATGGCGGCCTCCTTTCTTTTATGGCGCGGGGCATCTTATGCGTCAGCCTTTGCGGCGCGTGATCCTGTGGCGCGGCGTAAGCTGCGGCGTGTCCGCATTTTTATTATACGGTATTTTGGAAAAGAATGCTACGTGCCGGAAATGAAATAATGATTTTTCGTTTTTTCATTTCCGCTTCCGGGCAATAGAAATACATCTATGTTAAGCTTTTTGCGTTGTCCTTTTTATCATTTTATGTTATACTAAAAAACAAATTGAGTCATAGGGATTTTTTTATAAAGGGAACTTTGATCGGGAAGAGGAGGATGGACCATGGGTCTTTTTAATTTTATGAAAAAGAAGGAAAACGCTGCTCCGGAAGAGCCGGAATTGGAAAAAGCTCTTCTGCCGGAAACAGAGCAGGTGTCGATCGTAAAGGAAGAGCCGCCCGTTCAGGAAGAAGCCCGTCAGCCGGAAGAGCTTCCTGCTGAAGAGCCTGAGACGCCGGATACGGAAGCGGAAGTGAAGGCGGAGGAACCCGTTCCGAACGGTCCCCGAATTAAAATCCTGAGCTCGGATCAGATTGAAAAAAGCGAGGAGAACGGAAAGATCCTGACCTATCTTATCGAGCGCTATCACGAGATGAAGAGCAGAGACAGCCTGATGACGGCTTTAAGGGGGCTGGAAGGAACGAAGCTCTGGGTGCCGATGCATGTCCTGGTATCCAGGAAGGATCTGGAGGCCATGAAGGCGGCGACGAAGGAGAATCCCGCCAAGCCGAAAGATCCGATCCGTTTTAATCCCGATATCCTGAAGAATCGGGATGGAGCAAGGCTCTTTCCCGCTTTTACGACCCGCGACGAGATTCCGGAGGACTACAGGAAGCGTTTCCAATGGGTCCAGATGGACGCCGGGGTCTGCGGGGTGCAGGTCATAAAGAGCGAGGCTCTTTCCGCGCTCATCATCAATCCGTTCACAAAGAACCTTCTCATCAAGAAGGAGCATTTGAATCGTTTTATCCGCCTGGCGGACAGCAAAGAAGAAGCGCCTGAGATGTCTCTTGACGAGAACTCCCGCTTTCTGAACTGAATCGTGACGGATCTCTTTATGCTTTTAGAGCGGGGATTATGCCCCGCATCTTTTTTTGGGGGAATGCTATGCTGCAAGTAACAGGTAAGAGCCGCGTGAAGGCGGCAGCCAGATGCCTGCTGCTTCTTTTGGCCGCGCTGTGTCCGATACTGTTTCCGGCCGGGAGCCTTCTGGCGGACAAAGGCAAAGACGGGTCTTTGCCGGGGGTTGGACGGGAGCTTTCCGTTACGCAGGAAGAGGCGGTTGCCTGGGCAGCCGGAAAAACCGGCAGGGGCATTGATTACGACGGAGCTTACGGAGCGCAGAGCGTTGATTTTATCAAGGCTTATTACGCGTATCTGGGAGTCGAGCCGATCCGGGGAAGCGCTCTTTCCTATACCGTAAATGAACTCCCGGAAGGTTTTACGCGTCTTCAAAACGCTTCCCCAAGGCCCGGAGATATCCTGCTTTATACAGGGGGAAATGAAGGGCACGCCGCAATTTATGAATCGGATTATGTGAGCTATCATCAGGGCTGGGGCGGAAGCTTCGTGACCCGCTATATAAGCTATTATCAGCAGATCGGAAAAAATCACCGCTATTGGGGCGTGATCCGTCCGCCTTTCTCCGGCGGGTCGGAAGAAGCGGAACAATCCAAACCGCCGGAAATGAAAATTGCCGACTGGAAGGCTCCGTCTGTCTTAAATCAGGGAGATTCCTTTATCCCGGAGGGCCGGATCTCTTCCGGCGAAGCGCTCACCGGCCTGACTGTCGGCGTATACGATCCGGACGGGAAAGAAATGCTTTCCTTTAAGGCGAAACCGATGGTCCGGAACTATTCGCTTGATGAGATCGCGGAGACGGTTTCCTTCCGCCATCTGAAAAGCGGTATTTTTGAATACCGGCTGACTGCCGAGAACAGCTCCGGCTCTTTTATTCTGCTTTCATCCGTGTTCGCCGTCAAATCAAAAGGCCGGACGGTTCCGGATGGCCTTTATAAGATCGCCAGCAGCCTGAACGACAGCTACATGCTGACCGTTGCGGGATGGTCGAAGAGCGAGGGGGCCAATATCCGCCTCTTTCGCTATCTGCCTTATGACGCGACAGAAGATTTTGCCATCATCTACGAGGATGAGGGCCTCTACCGGATCAGGAACAACAACTCGGGTCTTTATCTGACTCTGGGCGGCAGGGAAAAGGACGGAAGCCGGAATATATTCCAGTCGGCCGAAAGGGAGGATGGGAGCCAGCTCTTCAGCATCCTTACGGATGGAGCCGATCACTGGTTTTTCCTCCCCCGGTCTGCGCCCGCCCTGGCCGTCAGCATCCATGACGGGCGCGTGTATGATACGGCGAATATCCGGGCGGAAATGGTGAATATGGGGGTGGCCCAGCAGTTTACGCTGTTCGACGCGTACGCGGGTTTTAAAAATGCTCAGAAGGATGCCCGCTGAAGCGAAAAAATGCCGGATCGTCTTGTAAAATATGGTAAAAAAATTTCGTTTTTTTTATTTTTTTAAGGCAAATCTGTATAGGATATGTTACAATAGCGATGTGAGCGTTCATGCCCTTGTTGGGCATATGCACGAAAATATGATAAATCTCAAGGAAAGAGAGGTCACACTATGAACCAAAACAAAATGCTCGGAATGATTTTGGCAGGCGGTCGGGGAAGCCGTCTACATGACCTGACCAACAAAGTCGCCAAGCCTGCAGTTTCTTATGGCGGCAAGTACAGGATCATCGATTTTCCGCTGAGCAACTGCGCGAACAGCGGCATTGACGTGGTCGGCGTACTTACCCAGTATGAGTCGGTGGAGCTGAACAGCTACGCGGCTTCCGGCGGCCGCTGGGGTCTTGACACCAGGGACAGCGGCGTCTTTATCCTCACCCCCCGCGAGAAAGCGGATCAGGGGCTGGACGTCTACCGCGGAACCGCGGACGCGATCTCCCAGAATATCGACTTTATCGACAAGTATGATCCGGAATATCTTCTGGTCCTTTCCGGCGATCATATCTACAAGATGAATTATGATAAGATGCTCTCCTATCATCGCGAGAAAGGCGCCGACGCCACGATTGCGGTCCGCGAGGTTCCCTGGAAGGAAGCTCCGCGTTTCGGCATCATGAATACGGACGCAGATCTCAATATCGTCGAATTCGAGGAGAAGCCGAAGGAGCCCAAGAGCAATCTCGCGTCCATGGGTATCTATATCTTCACCTGGTCCGTCCTGCGCGAGAAGCTGGTCAGGGATATGGCGGATCCGAATTCCAGCCACGACTTCGGCAACGATATCATTCCGGCTTTCCTGGCTGAGAACAGAAAGCTGGTGGCCTGGAAGTTCAAGGGCTACTGGAAAGACGTAGGAACGATTGACTCTCTCTGGGAAGCCAACATGGATCTGCTCGACGAGAAGAACGAACTGAATCTGGCGGATACGTCCTGGAAGATCTATACGGAAGACGCATCTGCGCTTCCGGCCTATGTCGGAGCGAACGCTTCTGTCGAGGCTGCCTATATCACGCAGGGCAGCGAAATCGACGGTGAGGTCAAGAGGTCGGTCCTCTTCACCGATTCCGTGGTCGCCGAGGGCGCCAAAGTCATCGACTCCGTGCTGATGCCGGGGGCAAAAGTTCTGGATGGCGCAGTCGTTACCCGCGCTCTCGTAGCCAACAACGTCGTTGTCGGCAAGAACGCGGTCGTCGGCAGCGCTGACAGCGAGGAGATCCTTCTCGTCGCTAACAATGTAAAGGGGGATGAGTAAAATGGCAAAAGCGCTTGGTATTATCACAACTTCCGGAAACCGGATCCATGTGGAAGGCCTTCAGGCCCATCGTCCGGTCAGCTCCTTCTCATTTGTAGGCCGTTATCGCGTCATCGACTTCCCGGTCTCCAATCTGTCGAACAGCGACATTGAGCGGATCATGGTCTATGTCGACGCGGATCAGAATCCGCGCTCGCTGGCCGAGCATCTGGGAACCGGACGTCATTACAACATCAACTCCAAGAGGGGCAAGCTCCAGCTTGTCTTCTGCGGAGCGGCTGCGGTCAACCAGATCTATAAGACCGACATTGCCGGCTTCCTTGAGAACTTCGATCTCATCGAAAGAGCCGCCCAGGAATACGTCGTGATCGCGCCCAGCACCATGGTTTACGCCCAGGACTACGGCAAGCTTCTCGACAGCCACATCGCTTCAGGCGCGGACGTCACCCTTCTCTATCACAGGGTGAGCAACGCGAAGGAGGCTTTCCTCAACTGCGATACCCTGAAGCTCAACCGTCAGAGGGGCGTGGAGGCGATCACCAGGAATCTCGGCAACGTCAAGGATAAGAATATCTTTGCGGAATCCTATGTCATGAAGAAGGAGCTCTTCATCACGCTTATCAAGGAAGCGAAGAAGATTTCCTCCACCTACACGCTGGCGGAGATCGTAAGCGACAAGTGCAAGGAGCTGGATGTCCGCGCCGCCGCCCATGAGGGCTATTTTGCCGCGATCACGGACCTTAAGAGCTACTATGACGCCAACCTCGATCTCACGGATCTTGAGGTGGCCAAGGATCTCTTCCGCCCGTCCTGGCCGATCTACACCAAGACGACCGACGCCTGCCCGACCAAGGTCTCCGAGAAAGGCTCCATCAAGAATTCCCTGGTTTCCAACGGCTGCCAGATCGACGGAACGGTTGAGAACTGCGTCGTCGGCCGCAGCTGCACGATCAAGGCCGGCGCGGTGGTGAAGAACTGCGTGGTTCTCGCCTATACGACCATCGGCAAGGACGTCCATGTGGAAGGCCAGGTCGTCGACAAGTGGGTCACGATCAAGAACACGAAGGAAATCGTTGCGGATCCGTCCAAGCCGGGCTATATCAACAGGGACGATACGCTGTAAGGAAACGCCGGTTCGGCTGTTCAATCAATAAGCTGAAAGGTCCCGCAGCTTTTCGCTGCGGGACCTTTTTTGGAAGGAAAGAAAATGATCAATATATTTTACGCGGGGATGACGGCGGCAGTTCTGGGGGTCATTATCGGCATGATTTTCCTCACAGTTGCCCTTATCAAACCGGTTGGATTCATTACCGTCCGCAACAGCGGGCTGATCCTGATGGCTTCGCTCTTTCTCGGCGTCGCGTGCATCACCGCCATCATAGCTCTGGCCCGTTAGAGAAGCGGAAAAAAAGGCTCCGTTTATTTCATTTTCCGTTTCTGCAGGGCGATGTAGAGGTCATAGAGGGGAGAACCCGTCTTTCCCTCTCCGGGATAGGAGCCTTCGGGAATGTCGATAAACATATGGCCGCAGACATTCAGGATCCTCGCGCCGGAAGGATGCTCCCGCTCCGCCTTGAAATGCCCGTAGGATTTGTGGACATGTCCGTGGAGCATCAGCTTGGGCTTCCATCTCATAAGAAGCGTGCTGAAGCAGGAATAGCCGACATGAGGAAGGTCGTTCAGGTCCCCGAAGCCCCGGATCGGGGAGTGGGCAAGAAGGATATCGAAACCGTTTTTCATGGCGATGGCGGGCGTCGTCTTCAGGATCCGCCGCTCCATCTCGGATTCGTTGTACATATAAGGCCCCTCCTTGTAGCGCATGGAGCCTCCGAGCCCCAGGATCCGAAGGCCGTGAAAGTCGAAAACCTTCTCCTCGATGCAGATGCATCCTTCCGGCGGGTCGTTCTGGTAGCGCGAATCGTGGTTCCCGTGGACGTAGAGCAGGGGACAGTTGGCCATGGTGACCAGGAATTCGAGATAGGATTTTTTCAGATCCCCGGCCGAGAGGATGAGGTCGACATCCTTTACGTAATCCCGGTCGAAGTAATCCCAGAGGATGGGTTCCTCAACGTCGGCGACGGCTAGAATTCTCATTTCTCCTCCCGGGCACTTTTTACTCCGATTGCCTCTACGGTTTCTCTGGCCCGGTCGGTTATCTCGCTGACTTTGGGAATGCTTCCGATCACGTTGTCGTTCAGATAATCCATGGTTATGATCTCCTCATAGGAAAGACGGGGAGAACCCTCCTCCTTGACGATCCCGGACTGGCTCCGGAGCTCGCCGTCAAAGGGACTGATGAGACCGCTTCTGATGCCGCTTCTAAGCATCTCGGCGGTTTTTTTCGTGTAATAAGGCAGGCTGCGGCCCAGAATGATATCGATGACGCCTGCCGACATTCCATACCAGTAGCCGGTAGCGGCGTCCTTCTTCGCCACATCCTTATTGTCCCAGGTTCCGTTCAAGATGCTCTCAACGATGAGGGTGTAGTAGCGGCCCCAGTCGAGGATGGGGGCGGCCAGGCTTACGACGCTCCCGTCTTTCTCAATTCCATAGACCCCGTAGCGGCGGCCGGCGTCCTCCGGCCGGATGAAATTGGGACCCGAGATGACCCGGATGCCCGCGGAGAGCAGGTCGTTTTCCCAGCCGTCCTGATCGGTTCCGGACCAGACCAGCTTGACGCGGCAGAAAGGATCGATCATGGCGGCGCCTATGGCGAAGGCGTTGATTCCGGCGATGGTCCCGTAGATCGGATAATCCGCCTGGTAGCCGACCAGGTGGTTCTCCGACATGGAAGCCGCGATGGCGCCCATGAGGAATTTGGCTTCGTGTATGCGGGCGTAATAGGAGCGCACGGAATTGACGGAGAGGTTGACGGAGCAGTTTAGAATTCTGGTTTCCGGATGCTCCACTGCGGCGGCCAGAGCTTCCGTCATCATGGACGGAGAGGTGGTGAAGATGACCTCGTCCTTATCCGCAATGGCGGCTGCAAGCGCGCGGCGGACATCCGAATCCTTCGCGCAGTTTTCGAAGGCGATAGTTTCGACGATCCCTCCGAAAGAAGTTTCCAGCTCGTTTCGTCCGAGTTCATGGGAATAGACCCAGTTGGAATTCTCATGGGAGCGCTCGTAAATGAAAGCCACCCGCATAGGGGATTCCCTGGTGTAGGCGGGGGCGCCGGTCAGAAGCTTCAGGATGACGGGAGCCTTGCTCTCCTGGGCAAGGGAATCCGCGGTTTTGCCCCTGACGGGGCTGTCGATCAGGGTTGGGCTCTGGGCGGGATTGGCGCTGGTCAGGAATTCGTTGCGGAGACGATCCAGACGCCGGGCCAGATCTGTTTTTTTAATGTCGGCCAGCTGATTGACGGGGTAGATGCTGATATAGATGAGGAAAGCGTCTTCGGGGCGGAGCGAGAGCTGGGGAGCTTTCTTCTCATAGCTGTCGAGAAAGACGCCGTAAGCGTCCCGGAGCCTGTCGACTTCGGAAGCCGGCCAGGGGTTCTTCAGGTCCTGTCCGAGAAGATCAGCCAGCTTTTTGAAGCTTCCGGGTTCGGAAAAAAGAAAGCCGACCATGCCGGTCACCCGGTAAAAATCGAGGTATTCATAATAGGCCAGAACCGATGGCTCATCCGTCTTTTTGGGGAGGAGACGGATCACGTTCGCGTGTATGGCGTAGGCGTTCAGATATTTCATGACGGAGACCCGCTTGTTGCCTTCTTCGACATAATAGCCGCCCATATATTCGTAGGCCTTGACCGGGTCGCGCAGGCCTTCCGTGATCTGGGCGTCGTAGAGCGCCGACCATTTGCCGGCAAATTCCGTGCCTTCCCCGAGCAGGGGCATGAAGTTCGGGGCGAACGAGTTCTGGCGGCCCCGGGTCTTTGTCCCCATAAAGAGGGACAGGGGGACCTCCATGACGCCAAGTTCTTCTTCCGAGGCGATGTCTTCATTTTCAACAAAATCGTCAAGGGCCAGAAGATAGGGATAACGGCCGGCAAGCTGGGCCCTTTTCTTTTCCTTCTCGCCGAGTTTTTTTGCGTTTTGATAGGAATCAATCAAGATTGTACCCTCCTTTCCTGCGCTTATATTATCCCATATGGGATATAAAAATCAAGCCTCTTGTAATTTGCACTGTTTATGGTACAATACAAATGCTGAAAAAGAATTCGGAATCGGGAATGCGGGGGAGAGAAAGCCATGTCTGTTCTTTTTTTTGTTCTGTGGATCATACTGAATGGGAGGATCACGCTGGAAATCGTTCTTTTCGGCCTGGCCATAGCCGCGGCCGTCAGGCTCTTTTCCGCGCGGGTGATCGGAGAGGACAGCGGCAGCAGCCGGAGAATCCTGAGAAATCTTCCTCTTATGCTGCGCTACGCGCTCGTCCTGATCGCGGAGATCCTGAAGGCTTCAGCCGCCGTCATGGGAATCGCGTTTTCGGGCAGCAAGAAGCCGGAGCCCTGCATCGTTGAGTTCCATTCGGGTTTCGACGACGGATTCCGGAATACGCTTCTGGCCAATTCCATCACGCTGACGCCCGGAACCTATACCATATTTCTCGAAAACGACCGATTCGTCATTCATTGCCTCCGGCGGGAATACGCGGAAGGAATGGAGAATTCAAGGTTTGTACAGCTCCTTAGGGATATGAGGTGACATTATGACACTGGAAACAGCATACAGACTGCTTTATATCGGAACCCTTCTCGTGCTGGCCGCGCTGATCGGGATCATGCTGGTCCGCTCGATCATCGGCCCCAGGGTGACAGACCGGATTCTGGCGATCAATATGATCGGAACCATGGTGATCGCTTCCATCGCGGTCCTCTCGCAGTATCTCATGGAGGGCTACCTTCTGGACGTCGGCCTCATCTACGCCATGATCAGCTTCGTCTCGGTCCTGATCCTGGCATCGGTTTACATACCCGCGCATCCCATGAGGGGACCTTTCGGCAAGGAGGCTTTTCGGGAAAATGAAATGCGGACGGAGCCGAAGACGGGGAAAAAGGGAAAAGCAAGGAGGAAGAGAAGATGATCGGATGGATCCGTTTTGGGCTGACAGCCGTTTTTCTTATAGCGGGGCTTGTCTTTTTCGCGGGGGGCGCGGCCGGCTACATTCGTTTCGGCTATTCTTTAAACCGCATACATGCGGGAGGACTCGGGGATACCGCAGGTCTCTTTTTTGTACTGCTGGCGCTGGCTTTTTCCGCCGGGGAACTGATGGATATCCTGAAGCTGGGCCTGCTCCTTCTGTTCATGTGGTCTACCTCGCCGACTTCTTCCCATTTCCTGTCCCAGATCGAATATTATACCAATACCCGCCTCTACGACCACGTGGAGAGGGAGGAAAGCAAGGAGGATGAGAATGGAAGCTGCTGATATCTTAAAGATCGTTCTTCTTATTCTGCTTGTCGTCTGCGCCGTCGCCGTAAATCTGACCAGGTCGCTGCTCCAGGCCGTGATCATCTTTATGTCCTACAGTTCGATCATGTGCCTGCTCTGGATCCTGATGGAATCTCCGGATCTGGCGATCACCGAGGCGGCGGTCGGGGCGGGCGTCTCCAGCATCCTGTTCCTGGTGACGCTGAAGAAGATCCGGAGCGAAGACGCCAGCGAGCCGGGCGAGACCGAGGATATGGACCTGATCGGCCGGGCGGAATCGCTGACGGAGATCGAGAGGGAGCTGCGATGAAAAACGGATGGCAGAAATTTCTGGACGGCGAGTTTGACGTGATGGACTTCTTTCCCGAACCGGCGGAGGAGCCGGACCTTTCGAGGGAAGCGGTCAAGGAGATCCGGAAAGAAGAAAACAGAAGGATCGACGAGGATCCGAGGACCCGGAAAGTGGTCGCGTTTGAGCGCCGTTCTTTCCGGATCATCTACTATTTCGTGGCGGTGGTCAGCTGCGTCGTCTTTATCGGCGTCATGCTTTACGGCGTTTCGTTTCTTCCCCGCTACGGGCAGGAGAACGCCTGGGCCGCTGAGGTCAGCCGGCGCTATATCGAGAAGGGCCTTGAGGAGACCGGGGCGCTCAATATCGTGGCCGGCATGATCCTGGATTACCGCGCGTTCGACACGCTGGGCGAGTCCCACGTGCTCTTTACGGCGCTGGTCCTGGTCATGGTGCTTCTGCGCCGGGATAAAAAGAATCAGCAGTCGGAGGTGGAAGATTACTATACGATCCGAAACGACGCGTATTTCAGGACTGCCGGAGATCTGATCCTCTCCAAAACGGGTACTTTTCTCGTACCCTGCATCCTCGTCTATGGGCTCTACGTCCTTCTGAACGGGCAGCTTTCTCCCGGAGGAGGCTTCTCCGGCGGGGCGGTCATGGGAGCGGCGATGATCATCTTCGCGGC
Source organism: Lachnospiraceae bacterium (assembly GCA_024695465.1). Classification (GTDB taxonomy): domain Bacteria; phylum Bacillota; class Clostridia; order Lachnospirales; family Lachnospiraceae; genus Chordicoccus. The sequence continues at coordinate 44,452 of JAILID010000079.1, forward strand.
TTCCAGCGGTTTTGACCGGGTCGACCGTTTCTTCTCGCTGAAGCTTTCTTCCTGGGTGACCTTCGCGGCCCTCGGCTTCTACAGTTTCGCAAAGGGCTACGTGTTCTTTACGGGAGCGAACGGGATCCACAATGGGATTCCCAAGGGGACGCCGGGCGCGATCCTTTCCGGAGGCCTTATCCTCCCGCTGGACGTGGCGGTCGGGGTCGTCGTTGCCTGTACCATGTTCGGCTTCTACAGCCTCTTCAGGCGGGGCCGGATCGGCGGAAGCGGAAAGTGAGGTGAAAAAATGCTCTCAACATTGCTGATCAATTATGAGGAGGCGGTGGCCATCATCCTTTTTGGAATCGGCTTTACCATGCTTCTCTTTCATCGGAACCTGATCAAAAAGCTGATCGGGATGAACATCATGGATACGGGGGTCTTCCTCTTTCTGGCTTCCATGGGCTATATCAGCGGGCGCAAGGCGCCGATCATAACGGATGGGGTGCAGGAGCTTTCCGCTTACATCAATCCGGTTCCCGCAGGGCTGGTGCTCACCGGCATCGTCGTTTCCGTTTCGGTCACGGCCGTTACGCTTTCCCTGACGATCCGCCTCTATAAACGCTATCACACGCTGAATCTGGATGATATTTACATGCTGTCAAGGCATGAAACGGAGGACCGCTAATGGAATTTATCCGGAATTTTCCGCTTTTTTCCATCGTTCTGAGCCTTTTTTCCGGGGTCTTATGCACGATGCTGAAAGGGCGGCACGCGAAAAATTATACGGCGGCTTTTGAGGGGCTCCTCATTGCCATGACGGCAGCGGTTCTTATCTATACGAATAAGGAAGGGGCCTCCTTCACCTATGTGATGGGCGAGTTTCCAGCCCCCTGGGGGAATGAAATCCGCGCGGGGGTCCTGGAAGCGCTGATCGCGCTTATCTTTCTGACGGTCGTCTTCTGCTCAGTGCTGGCCGGCTGGCGTTTTCTGCAGATCGACGTCGATGAGAGCAAGCTCAACCTCTATTTTTCCATCATCAATCTCTTAACGGCAGCGCTGCTGGCGATGACCTACACCAACGACATCTTTACAGGCTACGTCTTCATCGAGATCCTGACGCTGACCTCCTGCGGGCTGATTGTCGTCCGGGAGATCGGGCGGACGACCCTGGCCGCGATCCGCTACATGATCCTGAATCTGGTGGGCTCGGGCCTCTTTCTTCTGGGGGTCGTTCTCCTTTACGATATCACCGGACACCTCCTGATGGTTCCGATGCACGAGAAGATCCTGCTGATCGCGGAATCCGGCGTCGGCATGCAGCCGCTCACGCTGGCGGTCGGCGTCATTACGATCGGGCTCGGGATCAAGAGCGGGCTCTTCCCGTTTTATCTCTGGATGCCGGATACCTACGGCTGGTCCACGCCTTCTTCGGGGGCGATCCTGTCCGCGGTCGTATCCAAGTGCTACATTTTTCTTCTTATTAAGATTTATCTCCGGGTGATCGGAACGGAAGTGCTGGGGATGGTCCACGTTCCCCGGATCCTTTTTGTCCTGGGCATCTTCGGAATGGTCTTCGGTTCGCTCTCGGCGATCCGCAAGAAGAGCATCAACCGGATGATCGCTTTTTCCTCCGCGGCCCAGATCGGCTACATTTACATGGGCATCGGCCTCGGGGGAGTGTTCGGCTATACGGCGGCGATCTTCCAGATTATCGCGCACTGCGTGACGAAGTCGCTCCTCTTTCTCGCCTCGCCCCGGCTTGCGGAAGTATCCGGGGACAGCCTGCTCTTTAAAAACCTGCAGGGGAGCGCCTTCCGCGCGAAATGGGCCGGCGGCTTCTTCATCTTCGGCTCGCTTTCCATGATCGGGATCCCGATTTTTGCGGGCTTTACGTCCAAGCTGCTCTTCGGGCTGGCCGGCGCGGACTGCGGGCAGACCTCTAAATTTATCCTGACGATGCTGGCGCTGGCGGTCAGCTCGGTTCTAAACGCGCTCTACTTCATCCGCACGGTGATCCGTATCTATTCGCGGGGGGAATCCGGGATGAAGGAATCGGTCGTGATCGTGCCGACCGCGGAGGGAAAGATCCGGACGATCCGGCACGGCGCCGAGGACGACGAGAAGAAGTACGGCGCCTGGTCGCTTTCACAGCAGCTGACCTATGTGCTTCCGTGTCTTATCCTGCTTGCTGTTAACCTTATGCTGGGGCTTTTTGCCTGGGTCTTCGTGGACCTCATTGAGCGGGGCCTTCTGATGTTTTTCTGATCCAAGAGGGGGGGATTTGATCATGCTTTTTGTACTTGCGCCGCTTCTGCCGGCTGTCGGAGGGATCCTGGTTTCCGTTTTGAAAATGGAAGACAGGGCCCGGCACGTCTATTACCTGCTGCTTCTTGCCGTGACGGACGTCCTCGCGCTGTCCGCCGCCTTTTTGGGCGGAGCCGGCGGGACGGTGACCCTGCTTCATTTTTCCGAAAAGGTGACGCTGGCCTTCGGGATGGATACGGTCGGAAAAGTCTTTCTGCTGGCCGTCTGCGCGCTCTATACGGCCGCGGTCATCTATTCCTTTCAGTATATGCAGATGGAAGACCGGGAAAATGTCTTTTTCGCCTTCACTTTCGTCTCCATGGGGGCCATGATCGCGGTCTGCGAGGCGGCCAATCTCGCGACGGTCTATTTCGCGTTTGAGACGGCGACGCTCTCGACCGTTCCGATGGTTCTGCACGACCGCACGAAAGCCGCGGTCGCGGCCGGCATGAAGTATCTTTTCTACTCCATGGGCGGCGCCCTGCTGGGGCTTCTGGGCGTGTTCTTCGTTTACGCCTACGCGGGAGATTCCGCGGCTTTCGCGCCGGGGGGCTTCCTCGACATGGCGAAAGCCGCCGGGCATGAAAATCTGCTTCGCGGCGTAATCCTGGCGGCCATCATCGGCTTCGGGACGAAAGCCGGTATGTACCCGATGCACGGCTGGCTGCCCGCGGCCCATCCGATCGCGCCGGCGCCGGCTTCCGCGCTTTTGTCCGGCATCATCGCGAAGGCCGGCATCATCGCGGTCATCCGCCTGGTCTTCTTCTCGGTCGGCGCGGACTTTATCCGCGGCACTTTTGTCCAATACACCTGGCTGACGCTGGCCCTGCTCACCGTCTTCATGGGTTCCATGATGGCCTTCCGCGAGAAGGTGACCAAGAAGCGTCTCGCCTACTCGACGGTCAGCCAGATCTCCTACATCATGGTTGGCCTGGCTTTCCTCTCCCCGGACGGGATCGTCGGCGCGCTGCTGCACGTGCTGCAGCACGTGGCGTCCAAGGGCACGCTCTTTTTGGCGGCCGGTGTTTTCATTTTCAAACTGCACAGCCACCATGTGGATGAGCTGAAGGGAATCGGCAAAAAAATGCCCATCACGATGTGGTGCTTCATGTTCGCAGCCCTCTCTCTGGTCGGCATCCCGCCCTTCGGCGGCTTCACCAGCAAATGGTATCTGGCCTCCGCCGCCATCGAGAGCGGTCTTTCGGTCTACGGGATTCTTGCGCCGGTCGTGCTCTTAATCTCCGCGCTTCTCACCGCGGGCTACCTTTTCCCGATCGTGATCGACGCGTTTTTCCCCGGCAAGGAGGAGGCTGAGCCAGAGAGAAAGGCCGGGAAGCGCGGCAGGCAGCCGGAAAAGGAAGAAGCTGCATCCCTGGAGCCTTCGCCTCTTATGTGGGGTCCCCTTATCGCGCTGTCCATATTGGCGCTTCTTGTCGGCGTTTTCGGACGCGGGATCGCGGACGCGCTTGCTGCAGAACTGACACAGCTTTTCTGACGAAAGAAGGTAAACGTTTTGAAATCAATGCTGCTTCTTCTTTCCATCGCGCTGCCGCTCATCGGCGGGGCCAGGCTTCTTATCAGGAAACCTTCCGGCAGCCGGGCAAGAAACATATGGTGCGAGGCGGTCGCGCTCCTGACCTCCCTGTTGGTATGGATCCTGCTTCTTTCCGGTGGAACGGACCCGGTGCATGTGTATACCTTCACAGGGGATTTTTCCATCAATTTCTTTGCGGACGGCCCCTCCATGCTCTTTGCGGGGATGGTCTCGGTAATGTGGCCCCTGGTACTCATCTACGCGTTTTCCTATATGGAGCACAGCCATCACAGGAACGGCTTTTTCGCCTTCTACCTCATGACCTACGGGATCACGCTCGGGGTCGCCTTTGCCGCGGACCTGGTCACCATGTACGTCTTCTTTGAGATGCTGACCCTGGTCACGATCCCGCTGGTCTGCCATTATCAGGATCATGACAGCCTCTACGCGGGCCGTCTCTACGCGGCCTACACGATCGGAGGCGCGTCCCTCGCGTTCATCGCGGTAATCGTCGCGACCATGGACGGCGGAAGCGCTTTTGTCTATGGCGGAAGGATCGCCGGAGTCTTTGATAAAAAGCTGCTCCTCATCGCCTTCCTCTTCGGCTTCTTCGGCTTCGGGGCCAAGGCGGCGGTATTTCCGCTCTTCCGCTGGCTGCCGGTCGCGGGCGTCGCGCCGACGCCGGTCACCGCCCTTCTGCATGCGGTGGCGGTCGTCAATTCGGGCGTCTTCGCGGTGGCGCGGCTCACCTGGTATACGTTCGGCCCGGAGCTGCTTTCGGGGAGCTATGTCCAGACGATCTGTCTTCTCACCGCTTCGTTCACGCTGGTTTTCGCGGCCCTGATGGCGGTTCGGCAGCGGCATCTGAAAAGGCGTCTTGCCTACTCGACCGTGAGCAACCTCTCCTACATGATCTTCGGCATCATGCTGTTGACCCCGGACGGTCTTGCCGCGGGCTTTGCCCACATGCTTTTCCACGGGATCATCAAGATCACGCTCTTTATGTGCGCGGGCGCGTTCATGCACGTGACGGGAAATGAATACATCTACGAGCTGAACGGCGTCGGCCGGAAAATGCCCTATACTTTCGGCTTTTACACGATTGGGGCGCTCTCGCTCACCGGGATCCCGCTATTTTGCGGTTTTGTCTCGAAGCTCTCCCTGGTCCTGGCCGGGGCGGCGCAGGGCAGCGCGCCTGCCGTTATCGGCACGGCGTCGCTGATCACCGCGGCCTTCCTGTGCGCGATCTATACGATCTCGATCAGCATAAGGGCCTTCTTCCCGGCCAAAGGGACCGAACGCTACCAGGGCGGCGCCGCCGACGCTGACCTTCGGATGCTGGTCCCGATCGGCGTTTTCTCTTTTGTCAACGTTCTTTTCGGCATGTTCCCGGGTCCGATCATGGGCTTCCTTGAGAAGATCGCAGCGGGACTCATATAAGGAAGGAGGAAGATCATGTACATACTGCTTTTGGTTTTCCTGCCATTCCTTGAAGCGCTCATCGCCTATGTGCTGGGGCGGCGCGACGAGAACGCGAGGGACAACTTCGCGATCGCCTGCGCGGTCCTGGGTCTCATTTTTGCCCTGCTGCTGCCGGTGCTCAAGCCGGCGCTCACGATCCCCGGGATCTTCGTGTACGGGCTGCATTTCACGACGGACGGTTTCCGCTGCGCCTACAGCATCGTGACCGCGGTCATGTGGGCGGGCACGACGGTGTTCGCGAAGGAATATTTTGCCCATGAGCGGGAAAATTTAAACCGCTACTGGCTCTTCGTCCTGATGACGCTGGGAGCCACCCAGGGCGTCATGCTCTCGGCGGACCTCATGACGGCTTTCATTTTCTTCGAGATCCTCTCCTTCACGTCTTTCACCTGGGTCATCCACGAGGAGACCCCGGAGGCGATCCGCGCGGGCTATACCTACCTTTTCATCGCGGTGATCGGCGGCCTCATCCTCTTCATGGGCCTTATTCTCATCGATCAGGCGGCGGGCACCCTGCTCTTTAGCGGGCTCAAGGCCGCGGCTGCCGCGGCGGAAAAGAAAGGGATGCTCTTCGCCGGAGGCATCTGCGTCCTCATCGGCTTCGGCGCGAAGGCCGGCATGTTCCCGGTCCACGTCTGGCTGCCGAAAGCTCACCCGGTCGCGCCCTCTCCGGCGTCGGCCCTGCTCTCCGGCATCCTGACCAAGGTCGGTATCTACGGGATTTTGATGCTCTCGCTGAACGCGCTCTTTTCGGACGTGGTTTTCGGAGGGATCGTGCTCACGCTCGGCCTCATCACGATGTTCTTAGGCGCTCTGCTGGCCCTTTTCTCCGTAAATCTCAAGAGAACGCTCGCCTGCTCCTCCATGTCCCAGGTCGGCTTCATCCTGACCGGGATCGGCACATGGCTGCTCTTTTCCGCGATGGGCCACGGGGAGGGAGAGGGCGCCGCGCTCGCGCTCTCCGGCGCGATGCTCCACATGGTCAACCACTCGCTCATCAAGCTGGTGCTCTTCATGTGCGCGGGCGTCGTCGTGATGAACCTGCACGCGCTCGATCTCAACGCGATCCGCGGCTACGGCCGGAACAAGCAGCTCTTCAAGCTCGCGTTCGGCCTCGGGGCCCTCGGCATCAGCGGCGTGCCCTTCTTTAACGGCTACATCTCGAAGACCATGCTCCACGAGGGCCTTGTCCACGTGCGGCACCTCTTCGAGGGCGGAGCCGTCTCGGCGCTTGTCTTCGCGGAGATCGTCTTCCTGGTCTCCGGCGGCTGCACATTCGCCTACATGCTGAAGCTTTTCATTTGCCTTTTTATTGAGAAAAATGAAGACCCGGCCCGCCAGGCCGCCTTCGACGCGCAGAAGACCTGCATGAACCCGGCCTCGACGCTGGCGATCGTCGGCTCGTCCGCGTTCATGGTCATTCTCGGCGTCCCGGCTGTCATGAAAAATATCGCCGAGGTCATGAGCGGGATGGAGGAGATCCACGAATTTGCCGCCTTCACCTTCGAAAATTTGAAGGGCGGCTTCATCTCCCTCGGGATCGGCGCGGTCCTCTACCTTTTCTTCATCCGCAAGGTATTGATGAAAGATGGACGTTATGTCAACCTGTGGCCCGCGAAGCTGGATCTGGAGGATCTCCTCTACCGGCCGCTGCTCACAAGATGGCTGCCGGAGATATTCGGAAACCTGGCCCGCCTTTTCGGCGAAAATCTGCTCCTCGCTCCACTGGCCCGCTTCACCCTGCTTTTGGCTTCTTTTGTCGGACGCGTCATGGACGTCAGCCTGGACTCGCTCATCGTCCTTGCGCGGAAAACGGTGATCAGCGAGAAGCGCGTCCGCAACAGGGAGCATCTGTCCCGCGTCACGAGGTGGCAGACCCTGCGCAGGGAGACCCAGGATGCCGCGGAGCCGGTGTTTGCAGGCTTTACCTTCGCCATGTTCATGACCTGCATCGGGATGCTCATCATTTTCGGCGTCCTCTTGTATTATATGCTGTAAAGGGTGTATGATTATGAAATTTGAATTATCTACGCTGATCTATCTGGAGCGGGACGGTCAGTATCTTATGCTGCACCGCACCGTGAAGAAAAATGACGTCAACAAGGACAAGTGGATCGGCGTCGGAGGGCATTTCGAGCAGGACGAGAGCCCCGAGGAGTGCGCCATCCGCGAGACCTTTGAGGAGACCGGCTATAGGATCAACAGCATGCGCTACCGCGGAATTGTGACTTTCATTTCAGGAAACGGCGTGACGGAATACATGTCGCTTTTTACATCAGATGATTTCAGCGGGATCCCCCATGACTGCGATGAGGGGGAGCTTTGCTGGGTCGATAAAGAGGCTGTTTACGGCCTTACTATATGGGAAGGAGACAAGATCTTTTTCCGCCTGCTTGAGGCGGATGAATCCTTCTTCTCCCTGAAACTCGTTTACGACGGCAGCGGCGGGCTTGTGACCGCTGCACTGAACGGAAAGGTAATGGAATTATGAACAAGGACAGAGAGAGTTTTAAGTCGCGGATCGGTTTTCTTCTGGTGAGCGCAGGCTGCGCCATCGGCATCGGCAATGTGTGGAAATTCCCCTTTATCACCGGGGAGTACGGCGGAGGCGTCTTCGTCCTTTTCTACCTGATCTTCCTCATCATCATGGGTATCCCGGTGCTCACCATGGAGCTGGCGGTCGGCCGCGGCAGCAAGAAGAGCGCGGTGCAGGGCTTCAAGGCCCTCGAGCCCAAGGGCTCCTTCTGGCACATCCACGGCTGGGTCTGCGTCATCGGCTGCACCATGCTCATGATGTACTACACGACGGTCGCGGGCTGGATGGTCAACTATTTCGTCAAATTTGCGACGGGCGCATTTGAGGGCATCGGCGACGGCGAAGTCGCAGGAGTCTTTGGGAACATGCTTTCCAACCCTTCCGAGATGGTCGGCTACATGGCCCTCACGGTCATCGCCGGCATCGCGGTCTGCTCCTTCAGCCTGCAGAAAGGCGTTGAGCGGATCACCAAGGTCATGATGATCGGCCTGCTGGCCCTGATCGTTCTCTTAGCGATCCATTCCCTGACGCTGGAAGGCGCGGCGGAGGGCGTCAAGTTCTACCTGCTCCCTGACTTCAACAGGGCTAAGGAGATGGGTCTCGGCACCGTGATCACGGCGGCCATGAACCAGGCGTTCTTCACGCTGTCCCTCGGCATCGGCTCCATGGAGATCTTCGGCAGTTACATGTCCGACGACTATTCGCTCGGCGGCGAGTCCATCCGGATCACCGTGCTCGATACATTTGTCGCGATCATGTCCGGTCTTATCATTTTCCCGGCATGCTTCTCCTACAACGTCCCGACGGCCCAGGGCCCGGCCCTCATCTTCATGGCGCTGCCGGAGGTCTTCATCCACATGGCGGGCGGCCGTCTCTGGGGC
>JAILID010000085.1 GCA_024695465.1 Lachnospiraceae bacterium
ATAGCACACGCAGACTATGCCGCTAACCCGTCAGCATAGGGTGCTGAGTTTATATCGAAGGGAATTGTACCGGTTGATATCCATGTACCGAGTTCATTGTTTAGTTCAAGCGCCGTAATTAACGCAAGTGAGCTGCTTCCCGTAGAAGACCAGCTCATCCCATTATGTTTCTGGCGTACTGCAACAACCCTGTCATTCGCTTTCTCGGCAGGATTGCTGGAGTTTCGATATCCCAGCAAGGAACGTAACGCATAGCAAGGTATGTGAGGTTTACGCCTTTTCAGATAATCAACGGCTTCGTCGAGCCTCTGCTGGTTCTTTATGGACTTTTCCGGAATGGTTTCCAGATAGGCAATTGCTTCATCGACATTTCCTGCCCAGAGCATACGACCTATCACGTTACGCATGGTTGCTTTTGCTTCTTTGTTGCCCTTTACTGCCATACTGAGTAGTTCCTTCATGCGTTTTTCGAGATGGTACCAGTCCAACATATGTACGACAGGCATCCTGAACGAGAAAAATGTTTCAATGCAACTCCGTATGTTCTGGGCGCCGTCGGAGAAGAACACAACGCGATGGAAGCCAAGGAGCTCATTCGAAATAAGGAATGCCATGAGCAGCGTAAAGGCGTTATGCATGCCTATTGCGGTGATCACATGCTTCCTGCCATCCGCTTCAACGTGAATGACGGTGTTCTCGACCCGTTTTTTTCCCTTTATGTAGTCGTTAGTGCGCTTGTCTTTCTGTCGCTGCACGCCTACATCGTCAACGGAAATATACACTGTACTCTCGGGGCTGGGCTCCGTGGCTTCCACCAGCTCCTTCCTTTTGATCTGGTCGCGCTCTTCCTTTCCGGAATTGTATTGTTCAATCTGTTCTTTGAAAGGATTGTCAACCTGAGCACAGGCACAGGACGGGGCTTCAGGGTATAATTCAGCAAGCTGTGACTGGATGGCCTCATCCGTCAGGTCACCTGTGTATCCTTCCAGGTGCGCTTCCAGGGTGTCCCTGGCAGTGGCCTGAAGGCATGTCACGGCCTTCCGGCCCATGGATTCAACGTGTTCATTTAAGGTGCTTACTTTGACTTCCTTTCCCTGCTCCCTGCGGAGGGCTCGGTTAAGCTGTTTCGCCGCCTGCCGGTAGCTGTGTGATGCACTGTACGACATGGACAATTCCTCGAAGCACAGGCTGCGCACATATTCCTTGGGTGTCATGAATGATGCTACGGATTCAGGGATGTCAAAATCAACCCGGCCAACCTCGGCTTCGATTTTGGCTATGTACATGGTTATTTCTTTGACCTGCTGTTTTTTTTAGACAGGTGCTCGCCATATGCTTCGGTGATGCCTTCGCTGACCTCATTCCTGGCTTTGAGTATCGCCCTCTCAAGGGTATCAAAATCACGGAGAAACCCTTCTTTGGTATTGAAGTCAAAGTCATCAAATCCGGGAATGGCATCAGCAAGACGGACTTTTTTCTCTATGACAGTGCCGTCCTTTGCAGTTATTTTTGCGGTTATTTCAAGATCCATCATCTCATTGTTGGCGGGGGTCTTCTCTTTCATAGGGCACTCCTTCCTGAAGGTGAATTGCAGTGGAATCTCACAACTGGCAGTTATCACTTCCGGTTCCGCCGGCGGCGAGTTAGAGAGTCTTATGCCTTCCTTCCTCAGGAGTCTCCATATGACTGTAGCAGGAACGCACAGCCTCCCTGAAAGGAGTTTGCCCGTCCAACGCGGCCCTCCGTCAGGAGGGGTTTCGCTAAGCAACGCGAGTAACCGTTCCTTAAGGTCGCTTCCATAGCGGTAAGCATTTTTGCCGCGAGGAAGGTTGTACAGCCCCGATATGCCTTGTTCATCGAATCGTCTGCGCCATAAGATGACAGTGTTGGGACGTTCGTTAAATTCAGCAGCTATGTCCTTGACTTGCCTGCCTTCAATGCAAGCCAGTACAATCCTGGCGCGTAATGATAACCTGGGCTCATCAGATGACGAAGCGATCTTGTTTAACTTGACTATATCTGTTTTGGAACAACTGACGGGTTTGTATCGTTTTGGCATATATGCAATTCCTCTTAAATATC
>JAILID010000091.1 GCA_024695465.1 Lachnospiraceae bacterium
GATCATAAAGGAAACCTCCTCTGCGTTTCTGCTTTGAATTATAAATAATCAATGTAAACCCTATTATCAGAGTTTTGTGAAATTGCAGTAAAGTTCAAATCGATCAGGGGGTGCGGACAAAAAGCTGGACTCTAGGAGTGCTCAGAAAAGCGCATGAAATGTATTCAAAAGAACAACGCGAAAAAGCCCTGGCATTGTATGATAAATGCCATTCCGTCACAAAGGTTATGCAATTGTTGGGTTATCCAGAGAGCCGTCAGGGCTTATATCTCTGGTTAAGGCAACGTAATGCTGGCCCTAAAAAGAAAGCAGGCCGAAAAAAAGTCAATAATTCGCCGGATCATCCTCTCCATCCATCACTTGAAACAAAACTCGATATTCTTCGTCGTTGCTTTATTGAGGGAGAAAACGTACAATTAGTCTCAGAGGAAACAGGATATAGTCGTGCTTCCATTTATACGTGGCGGCGAAAATATCAATCCGGAGGTCCTGCAAGTCTGATGAATCCCAAAGATGATCCGAGAGGTGTACTGAACGAGGGTATCCAATCTTCAACGAACGAGATCGATTCACTCAAACAGCAGATGCTGGAAATGCAGCTTGAGATAGACATATTGAAAGAGACAATCAACGTCTTAAAAAAAGACCCAGGCGTCAGCAAAACTCCGCTAAAGAACAAGGAGAAGGCAGCGATCGTTGACGCCTTGAAAGCTCGATATACGCTGCCAACGCTTTTAAGCAAGTTGGATCTGGCCAAAAGCAGTTATTACTATCAGGAGAGCACGCTTAATCGCATCGATAAATATAAGGTATTACGAGAACAGATCCGTACTGCCTTCTATGATAATAAGGCGTGCTATGGTTACAGGCGGATTCATGCACTACTCAAAAAGAACGGCATCACAGTTTCTGAAAAAGTAGTGCGTCAACTGATGCGGGAGGAGGGACTGTTCCCAAGGATAAAACGGAAGCAAAAATACAGTTCCTATAAAGGGGAAATATCTCCCGAAGTACCAAATCTTGTGCAGCGGGATTTTCACGCAGAATGCCCGAATCAGAAGTGGCTGACTGATATCACGGAATTCGCAATTCCCGCAGGGAAAGTATATCTTTCTCCTATTGTTGATTGTTTTGACGGCATGCTTCCTGCCTGGACTATAGGTACAACGCCGAATGCAGATCTGGTCAACGACATGCTTGATAAGGCCATTGCCACTTTATCCAAGGAAGAACATCCACTGATTCATTCTGATAGAGGCTGCCATTATCGCTGGCCAGGGTGGATCGAACGCATGAGCAGAGCCGGCCTTGAACGATCCATGTCAAAGAAAGGGTGTTCTCCAGATAATTCGGCTTGCGAAGGATTGTTTGGCAGACTAAAGAACGAAATGTTTTATTGCCGGAAATGGGAAGATGTCTCCCTGCCTGAATTTATGAAGATCTTGAATGATTACCTCGTTTGGTATAATGAAAAACGGATCAAAGTATCACTCGGTAATATGAGCCCTGCGGAGTACAGACAAAGACTTGGAATTGCTGCTTAGGCAGTCCAAGAAAATGTCCGCACCCCCCTATCGTTTTCTTTTTCCCGGATTGCCTTCCAGCTTTTTTAACGCTGTAGGCTTCGGTTTTCTCCCAGCCATCGGAATCCCTCCTTCCTGATATTTAGGCACAAGAAAAGCGCTTACATCTCTGCAAGCGCCTTCTTAGATTTCTCTGTTAATCAAATATCAGGTTTTTCTTTTATAATATCCTCAATATATAAATGCTAATCTAAAAGTGAGCCACTTTTGCATAAAACGCTGACTTGAAAGTGAGTCACCCAGTCAGTACTCTCCTCTCTGCTTCTTCATCCTGTCTTGGATTATCTGCCTTCAACTTGTGATAAAAGTAACTTTTTTATTCTTACTTTACAGCGATTTCCGCGTCTTCTGGCAGACCAAGGATCGTCCGCGCCGTGTCATCCGCCAGAACTCCGGGTCCGCCCAGGACGATACCGTCATGAATCTCTCTCTCCGCACAGTAGGCCGCTGCATTTTTCGTTCTGGCATCCGTACAGAGAATCACAGGAGAATGTAAAACCGCTCCCAGGGGCCCTGCACAAAGTCCGTCCGGATATTGCTCCGCCGTCGCCAGCAGCACAGATGATGCATCCGGGAAGTATCGCTCTGCGATCAGTACCGTCGTCGAATACCGGGTATTTCCCGCGATGCGTCCGACCGTTTTGCCCGTGTACGCTTCCAGTTCTGCCCGGAGCTCTTCGCTGACAGCATTCGCTCCGCCGAGGATTGTGTATGTACAACCCTTCTCTTCCACGGAATCTAAGAATGCCTTCTGGGATTTGTACAGTGTCTCTTTCACAAGCAATACCGGTTTTCCGGCAGAAGATGCTGACAGGCTGTCGGCAAATGCCTCACCGGTCGCCACCAGTATCTCAGCTCCCTCCTCGATGCCAGTCTCCCGCAGGATCGCCAGGTTGGTCGCATATCTTGTGTTTCCGGACAGTCTCTTGATCTCAAAGCTGTCCAGTCCTTCCACCCATTCATCCGGCACAGCGCCGGTTCCGCCCAGGATGTAGACCGTTCCTCCGGGCACGACATTTTCCCGGATATATGTCCGCAATGTATTCAGTCCTTTTTCCCGGATTAACAGGATCGGTGCTTTCTTCACTGCAGAAAGATAACTGCCGCCCAGGGCATCCGCAAATCCCGTGCCGGTCGCAAGAATCACAGCGTCGAAACGGTCAACCCCCAGCGCCTCTTTCAGCTCGTCCGCGATCTTCATGCTGGTCTGGTATCGGGTGTTTCCATAGATTCGAAGCACGCTTGCCGGCGTCTCGATCTCCTCTGCCGTATACTCCGCGGTGTAGGACGCATCCGCGGTCACTGCCGTCACCTCCGGTGTCCAGCCGG
>JAILID010000135.1 GCA_024695465.1 Lachnospiraceae bacterium
CAAGCGGGCCAACATGGAGGAGAACGCGGAGATTACGATCCGGGATCTCATAAAGTCTTCCCTCCGGATGCGGCCCGACCGGATCATCGTGGGCGAGGTTAGGGGCGGGGAAGCGGTCGATCTGCTTCAGGCGCTGAATACGGGCCATGACGGATCCCTCTCCACGATCCACGCCAATTCCTGCGAGGACATGATTTCGCGTCTTGAGACGATGGTGCTTATGGCCTTTCCCCTGCCCGTGACGGCGATCCGGAGACAGATCGCCTCCGGGGTGGATATCTGGGTCCATCTGCTCCGCATGAAGGGAGGCATGCGCCGCGTCGCCGAGATCGCGGAAACGGACGGGATGGATGGCGACGAGGTGCGCCTTCGGACCCTGTACCTTTTTGACGAAGATGCCGGCAGGCTGATCCGGCGGGGCGAGGTGAAGCATGTCAGGAAGTTAAGGCGGGCGGAGGAAGCCGCGGAACGGAGAAGGCAGGTATGAAAAGAAAGGGCGAATCTTTTGCCGGGAACAAGAAGATGAAGGGCTTGCTTCCGTCCTTGAAAATGAAGGGCGCGTCTCCTGCCGTAAAAACAGGAGGCCTGCTCCCGGATTACCGGACGGCCCTGCCGCAAAGAAAGACGCTGCTGCTTTCGGCCTTGCGGAGCCTTCTTCTTGTCCTGGCGGCGGATTACCTTTTTTACCGCCGCTGGTGGATGCTCCCCTTTCTTCTCCCGCTTGGAGGCGTCTATATGCTGCGGGAGATCGAGGAGGCGAAGCGCGCGCGGCGGAAGAAGCTGCGCGCGGATTTTCGGGAGATGCTCTCTTCTCTTTCGGCGTCCCTTCGGGCCGGTTATTCCGTCGAGAACGCGCTGGCCGAATCGGCCCGGGAGATGGAAAACCGCCTGGGGAGGGATGCGGACATGACGAGGGAACTGATCCATATGGCCCATGAGATGCGGGTCTCGGTGCCGCCGGCGGAGCTGCTGCGGGATTTTGCCTCCAGATCCCATGTGGAGGACATTGAGGATTTCGCGGCGGTTTTTTCCATCGCGCAGCGGTCGGGCGGAAATATGGCGGGGATCATCCGGACCGCGGCGGGCAAGATCGCGGGCAAGATCGAAGTCGAGCGGGAGATCGAGGCGGTTCTGGCGGCGAAGGTTTATGAGCAGCGAATCATGAGCGTCCTTCCCGCGGCCATCATCCTCTATGTCGGCAGCACCAGTCCGGGATTCTTTGACGTACTTTATGGAAACCTTTTCGGGATAGCGGTCATGACCGTATTTCTTCTTGTCTATGGAGCCGGCGTATACTGGGGAGCCAGGATCGCCGATATTCGAATGTGAGGCGTCTATGTATCAATTTCTTTTGTATCCGGCGGTGCTTCTTGGCTTTCTGATCCTTTTTCTTGCAGCCGGCGGGGGGCTGGGAGTCTCGGCGGCTTTTCTGAACCGGCGCTTTTTGTCCGGTCTGGGCCTGTCGGATCAGGTTGTGAAAATCTCGCTTATCATCCTGCTCGTCTCTGACCTTCTGGCGGCGGCGGCCAGCGGCAAGGCCTATCTGGAGGACACTGCCAGGGAGGGCTATCTTCTGCGGGAGGAGTACGGCGGGGCAGCTTACAGCGAGCAGCTGCACGCCAAAACGCCGGAGGAAGAGGCGGATCTGACGGTGGAGGTGGCCCCCAGAAAATATTCGGTAGAGGAGGCTTCCGCCATGCTGGACCGGGCGGAAGAGGGAATCCGGGAGCTGGTTCTTTCCGGGCAGGCGGGGGAACATGTGTCGGGCGATCTTCATTTTGCGGAAACGTTTCCGGATCTTCCGGTATCCATTCTCTGGAATCCCTCCGATCCGGATCTCGTCGATTGGGAGGGGAGAATCGGCAGGTCGGTTCCCGCGGACGGGGTCCTGGTCACGGTGACGGCCGATCTCTTCTTTGAGGGGGAGACGGTCCGGCACGATGAGGAGGCGGAGGATATGCTTTTCCGAACGGTTGTCCTGGAATTGACCGTATTTCCGAAGGAGGAGACTTTCGGGAGCCGCCTGGCCTGGGAGGCGGAGGAGGCGGATCGGGATCCGGAAAGCGGGTCAAAGGACCGGCTGCTTCTCCCGGAAGAGCTGGACGGGCAGCCGCTTTCCTGGAGGACTTCGGGAAAGGATGGCGGCCCGGCTTTTCTTTTTCTCGGCCTTCTGGCTTCTGTTGTCTTTCTTTTTGCGGAAAAGTCTTCCAGGGAGGAAAAGGAGGAAAAAAGAAGGGCTTCCATGGTGCTGGATTATCCCCTGATCACAGGCAAGCTGGTTCTCTTGATCCGGGCGGGAATGAGCGTCCGGGGGGCGTTCGGAAAGATTGCGGGGGATTATCGGACGGGCCTTTCGGAGGGCGGCCTCGTCCGCGAGGGCTGCGCGCTCATCGAAGAGTGCTATTACGCCATGGCGAACGGAACGCCGGAGAGCGTTGTCTACAGCCGGCTTGCGGAGGAGGCGCCTGTCCGGGAATACCGGACGCTGGGTCTGCTGCTTTCCCGGAACCTCCGAAAAGGGAGCGATGAGATCGTCCGGCTTCTGGAACTGGAGGAAAATGAAGCTTTTGAGGAACGAAAGAAATCCGCCAGGATCCTGGGAGAACAGGCGGAGACCAAAATGCTTTTTCCCATGATGCTGCTTCTAATGGTGGTTTTTGCTCTTTTGATGGTTCCCGCCATGTTGAACTTTGGATGATTGGATGATATCTCTAAAACCGAACATGCGAGTCTTGCGCCTTATTAAAAAAGAGTGTAGAATAAAGGGATTAGTAAAGAGAAGCATGGACGGGGCTGTCGCCCTGCGGTGTTGTGTCAAAAAAACAAAGACGGAGAGCGGGGCAGCTGAGATGAACTATATAGTCCTGGATCTCGAATGGAACCAGTGCCCTTACGGCAAGGAGAAGGAGAATAAGAAACTTCCTTTTGAAATCATAGAGATCGGCGCGGTAAAATTAAATATGGAGCGGGAGATCACGGATACCTATCATGCGCTGGTGAAACCTTCTGTGTACCATAAGATCCATTTTCGCACCAGGGAGGTCATACGGCTTTCCCTGAAGCAGCTTAAGGATGAGGGACGGAAGTTCGAGGTCGTGGCAAGAGAGTTTATCGACTGGTGCGGAGAAGAGTTTCGTTTCTGCACTTTCGGAACGCTGGACCTTACGGAACTGCAGCGGAATCTTGCTTTTTATCGTCTGGAGGAGCTTCTTAAAGGGCCTCTGTTCTACGAGGATGTCCAGAAATTGTTCGCGATTGCCTATGAAACGAGGAAAGACCGGCGCTCTCTGGAATATGTCGTGGATTACCTTGGGATAGAGGATAACGGTGAATTTCACCAGGCGCTCGATGACGCGGTCTACACGGCCAGGGCGCTTCAGAGGATCCCGGCGGATATTATCAGCAGAGATTATTCAATCGACTGCTACCAGACACCTCGCAGCAAGGAAGAGGAGATACGGGTTCGCTATGAGAACTATGAGAAGTTCATTTCAAGAGAGTTCGCGAGCAAAGAGGCGGTTCTGGAGGATCGCGAAGTAAGGGCGGTGCGCTGCTTTGGCTGCGGAAGAAACGTAAAGCGTTTTATTCCCTGGTTTTCGGATTGCGGACGCAACTATTTTTCCATCGGGACCTGCGAAGAACACGGATATGTAAAATGCAAAGTTCGTGTTCGAACTGCGGCGGATGGAAAATTTTACGCGATTAAGACGACCAAACTGGTGGAAGAGGCTGAGGTCGGGAAAATTGAGAAAAAGCAGAGATTTTTAAAGCAGAAGAGAAAGCGGAGAGGTCAGGAAAAAGCATGATGAATAAAAGAAAAATGCTCGCTGGGCTTATAGTGGCAGCGGTATTGGCTTTTGCCTATCTGGCGGGGACGGTTGTGCCTGGAAGTTTACGTTCTCTTTATGCCGACACGGATGACTTGCTTATTGGTGCAGCAGCGAACGAGGCGGCGGAAATCGCTTCTGCACAGAAACAACCCGGCGTTCTGGATGCTGCGGCTGTAGAAGAGCTTGGGGATCCGGCGGAAGAGGAAGCTCCATCAGGGGGAACTGTTGCGGAAACGCCTGCTGCGGAAACGCCTGCTGCGGAAACGCCGACTGCGGAAACGCCGACTGCGGAAACGCCCTCCGCGGAAACGCCTGCCGCGGAAGCACAAACGGAAACGCCTGCTGCGGAAGCGCCGCCGGCGGAATCCGCAGCGGTATCCCAATCGCTGACTTCGCCATCGGCAGAAAGCGGGAATTCGGAGTCTGGGAGCCAGCCTTCAGAACCGGCCTCCTCGACCGCGGCGGAACGGACTTCACAAAATGCTCCAGCCGACAGCGGAAATAAAGGGCAGAATACGGGGGGCGCCTCGTCAGCTGCCTCTGCAAATGAGACTTCAGCGGTTGGTTCCGCTTCAAAGGAAGCTGTGTCCGTTCCGGCGTCCTCCGGATCGAAAAGTACTCCGTCAACTGCATCGGGATCGGCGTCTTCCGGATCGAATAACGTCTCTTCAGCCGGAAATGCGACGGGATCCGCTGTTCAATCTGATACGAGCGGGAATACAGGAAATTCTCCATCGGAAACTGTTTCGGCTGTATCGACGGGAAGCCGGAAAGGGAGCGCGGCGGCTGATCGAAATAGTACTATCGTCCAGTCGGTGACCAGATCCTCATCCGGGCTTATACAGACAACATCGGGCGCCGCGTCTGATCTGAGCGGGGCAGATGGCGCGTATTACGCCTACGGCGGAATTATCCATCCGGCGGCGACCAGCGGCCACAGGCGCGACGCGAAGGCGGCGGAGCATACCATAAAGATTTATTATGAAAATGCTTTGGGAATACATGTGGCTGATACCTATTTCGGAAGTTTTGAGGAAGGAAAGAGTTATGAAGTCGTTTCTCCGGAGGTGGAGGGGTATTCGGCAACGGTACCCGTTGTATCCGGAAAGGCGGACGGAGACAGGGAATATACGGTTTTATACAATCTGATTGACGGCCTGGAAGAACTTCCGGAGGTTACGCATACCGTGGACGGAAGCGGGAATGCGGATTACATAGGCGCCCTGGCGGGATGCATTATGGTTGAAAAAAACTGCGCCATGGTAAACGCGCCCTGTAATGTCAATGTACGGGAAGGGGAAGAGCGTAAGAGCCGGATCATAGGGATCCTGCATCCGGGGGATTTTTGTTACATTCTTGCCGGGGAAGGGGAAAATCGGGTTTATGTCGAGTCGAATATGGTTCGCGGTTTTGTCGATGGCTGCTGGCTGGACAACGGCAGTGAAGTCGAGTCGCTCCTCAAGGCTGCTGAGTCGAGGGGCGTGCTGCCGGAGGGGACGGCAGTTGTATCTCCGGAGTTCAATAAAGCCCTCCTGTACACCTTGACGACGACAAGGGATATCTCGAAGGAGTATCAGGAAGCAGCGGTTACCAGCGCGGATCGGCAGGCTATGATCACCTACGCCCAGCAGTTTATCGGAACGCCCTGGGTGGAGGGGGGCGGATCTCTTAAGAACGGGTGCGACGGGGTGAATTTCTCGAATCTGGTCTACAGGACGGTTGGAATCGTTCTTCCCAGGGATCTTTTTGAGCAGTCTTCTTTTGGCAGCAGGGTAAATCCGTCCAACGCCTTTCCGGGGGATCTGCTTTTCTATTTTGACGGAAATGATGTCTCTCAGGTCCTTCTGTATCTGGGAAACGGAAAAGCGCTGACGACCTCGGAAGAGCTTGGGGCAATCACGATGGTTGATGTGGATTACAGCAAAGCCTTCCAGGCGAACCATATATTAAGCGACGATCTGTCTTCCTCCACGCAGGCGGAGGAGCTTACGGCTCTTGGCTCCAGGGCGAATGTAGGGGACGACGCGACAAGACAGCAGTTATTTGACATTGTCGCGACTGCGGCGGATCAGGAATGGAACCGTTACGGCTATCTGAAGTCCGTGCTGATTGCCCAGACGATTGAGCAGACGGAGTGGTTTTCATTTTTTGACGTGGAAGGTGGCATTCAGGCTTCGGATAATAACGTGCTGGCTATTCCGGTTGATTTCCTGAATGATCGCTGGGAGAGTCCCTGGACCGGCAGCAGCGCGGTTCGAATTGTACTGGGAGAGGAGACGGAGATCCGTACCTATTCGGATGTGGAGTCCTGTCTGGCGGATTATGCAGCCTTTATGGTCGGCGTCCATCCGGAGCTGGCCGGTGAGACCGATGTGGATACGGTTCTGCTCACAGCGCTGGGAAGCGGCGGCCAGGAGACTGATTATACGAAACGGATCCGGCAGATTATCGATCAGTATAATCTTACCATGTATGATCCGGTGCTTGTCGAGCAGGCGGAGCCGGAGGAAGACGTGCTGCCGGATCATGCAGACGGCTCTTACTATACGGAGGAGCAGATGGAGCTTCTCTGGGCGATTGTAGGCCAGGAGGATGATACTTCTTATGAGGGAGCGCTGGCGGTTATCAGCAGCGCGATGAATCGGGCTGATATCAATTACGGAGGCTACGGGATGTCTGCGATTGAGCAGCTGACTGCACCCGGCCAGTATTGCTATTCTCCGGAGATATCGGATCCTTCTTTCTGGCAGAGACGCCTTGGAGGCAATGTCGCCGACTTTGTCAAGCAGGCCGTATCTGACTGCCTGAACGGCGGGATTCGGAATCACGGCTACATTAATTTCCGGAGTTACGGCGCGGACGGCCGCGTCCGGATCGGCTCAAACTGGTACTTTTCATGATATCGCCCGGCCGCCATGCATGTGCGGCCGCTCGCGCTTGCGCGAAAGCGGCAGGACATGCATGAGCGGCGCTAACAAAAATGAGCAAGAAGGGCGCCAGCCCGGATTGCGAATATTCCTCCTTCCCCTGCTCTGCCTTGACAAGAGCGGGAGTTTTCCCTTATAATACATGAATTATCTGGACAGCGCCGGATACGATTAAAATAAGGCATTACCTGACGAGAAAAGGAGCCACGCAGATGTATAAAAAAGTAGATGCAGATATGAATTTTGTTGAGAGGGAAAAGCGGGTTTCCCTGTTTTGGAAGGATCGGGATATCTTCCAGAAGAGTATTGAGCAGCGAAAAGACTGCCCGACCTACATGTTCTTTGACGGCCCGCCGACAGCAAACGGAAAGCCCCATATCGGGCATGTCTTAACGAGGGTTATCAAGGACATGATCCCCCGTTACCACGCCATGAAGGGCGAGCTGGTGCCGAGAAAAGCCGGCTGGGATACCCACGGGCTTCCGGTTGAGATCGAGGTCGAGAAAGAGATTGGTATTGAGGGGAAGGAGGCTATCGAAGCCTACGGCGTCGAGCCCTTTATCGCGAAATGCAAGGAATCTGTCTGGAAATACGAGGGAATGTGGAGAGAGTTCTCCGATATCGTAGGCTTCTGGGCCGATATGGATCATCCTTATGTCACCTACCACGATGATTTCATCGAATCCGAGTGGTGGGCCCTCAAGCAGATCTTCGACAAGGGCCTCCTCTATAAGGGCTACAAGGTCGTCCCCTACTGCCCGTCCTGCGGCACCCCGCTTTCGAGCCATGAGGTTGCCCAGGGCTACAAGACTTTAAAGGAAAAATCCGCTATTGTCCGCTTCAGGGCCAAGGACGGGGATTTCTATTACCTTGCCTGGACGACTACCCCCTGGACGCTGCCCTCCAATACGGCTCTCTGCGTCAACCCGCATGAGACTTATGTAAAAGTAAGGGACGGCGAATATACCTATGTGATGGCGGAAGCGCTGGTTGAAAAAGTGATCGGAGAAAACGCTGAGATCCTGGAGCGCTGCGTCGGAAAGGATCTGGAAGGCCGCGAGTATGAGGCCCTCTATCAGTGCGCGCTGGATACGGCGGAGAAGCAGGGAAAGAAGGCCTTCTTTGTCACCTGCGACGAGTACGTCACCATGACCGATGGTACCGGTATCGTCCATATTGCCCCGGCTTTCGGCGAAGACGACTCCCGTATCGGACGCAATTACGATCTGCCGCTTATCAAGTTCGTTGACGAACAGGGAAAAATGACTGCGGAGACCCCGTTTGCAGGCTATCGCTGCAAACCGACCGAGAAGGAAGTGAAGGAAGGCGCCGTAAGCTGTGATCCGGAAGTTTTAAAGGACTTAAAAGCCAGAGGGCTTTTAGCTGCCGCGCCTAAGTTTGAACATGATTATCCGCATTGCTGGCGCTGCGGCACGCCGCTTATCTATTACGCCAGAGAGTCCTGGTTTATTCGCATGACGGCGGTCAAGGACGATCTGGTCCGCAACAACAAAATGATCAACTGGATCCCGAAGAGCATCGGCGAGGGACGCTTTGGAGACTGGCTGGAAAATATCCAGGATTGGGCGCTTTCCCGCAACCGTTACTGGGGAACCCCGCTTCCGATCTGGATCTGCGGCGACTGCGGCAGGCAGCACGCAATTGGTTCCAAGGAAGAGCTGAAAGCAATGTCGGATAACTGCCCGGAGGATATCGAGCTCCATAAACCCTTTATCGACCGCGTGGAGCTTACCTGCCCCTGCTGCGGAGGAAAAATGCATCGGGTTCCGGAAGTAATCGACTGCTGGTTCGATTCCGGATCCATGCCGTTTGCCCAGCATCACTATCCCTTTGAAAACCAGGAGCTTTTTAAGGCCCAGTTCCCGGCCAGCTTCATCTCGGAAGCTGTCGACCAGACGCGCGGCTGGTTCTACTCGCTGCACGCGATCTCAACGCTTATCTTCAATAAGCCCTGCTTTGAGAACGTAATTGTGCTCGGACTGGTGCAGGATGAAAACGGGCAGAAGATGTCCAAGTCCAAAGGGAACGCCGTGGATCCGATGAAGGCCCTGGAGACTTACGGGGCGGATGCGATCCGCTGGTATTTTATCGTGAATTCGGCCCCCTGGCTTCCCAGCCGTTTCTACGGGAAGGCTGTGCAGGAGGGACAGAGAAAATTCCTTGGAACCTTGTGGAACACTTACGCCTTCTACGTGCTTTACGCTAATATTGATGAATTCAATCCGCTGGAGCATACGCTTGAATACGATAAGCTGGCCGTCATTGACAAGTGGATCCTTTCCCGCCTCCATTCAACCATCAAGGAAGTGGATTCAGACATGGCCTCTTATAAGATTCCGGAATCCGGAAAAGCTCTGCAGGCTTTTGTGGATGATCTCTCGAACTGGTATGTCCGCAGGTGCCGCAGCCGTTTCTGGGCAAGAGGTATGGAACAGGATAAGGTTAACGCCTACATGACGCTTTATACCTGCCTGGTGACGCTTTCCAAGCTTGCGGCTCCTATGATTCCGTTCATGACAGAGGAAATCTATCAAAACCTGGTGGCCGGTATTGACGCCAAAGCCCCGGAAAGCATTCATCTTTGTGATTATCCGAAGGCGGATGAAGCTGCAATCGATCCGGAACTGGAAGCCAATATGAAACACGTGCTGGATATTGTCGTTCTTGGACGCGCAGCCCGCAATGAAAGCGGCATCAAGAACCGGCAGCCGATCGGCCGTATGATCGTGAACGCTCCGTTTGATGTCCCGGCTTTCTATCAGGAAATCATCACGGATGAGCTGAACGTTAAGCGGATGGAGCTTTCTGCTGAGGCGGATCGTTTTATTTCCTATACCTTTAAACCCCAGATGCGGACCGTCGGTCCGAAATACGGGAAACTTCTGGGAGGCATTAAAAAGGCTCTTGCCGAAATTGACGGCAAGGCGGCCATGAAAGAACTCAATGAGACGGATTCTTTAAGTCTTGACATTGAGGACACTCATGTAGTATTATCCCGTGATGACCTTCTGATTGACATGGCTCAGACGGAAGGTTTCGAAACCCAGTCATATGGCGGCGTAACGGTTGTTCTGGATAAAAAGATGACGCCCGAACTCATCGAGGAAGGTTTTGTCCGTGAACTTGTAAGCAAGATCCAGACCATGCGCAAAGAAGCCGGATTTGAAGTGATGGACCGCATCAGCGTGTATGCGAAGGGGAATGCCAGGATTGAGGACATCATCCGCGGAAACGAGAAGTCGATCGGGACGGATGTCCTTGCGGATCAGTTTGTCTTCGATACGCTGGACGGTTATGTGAAAGAGTGGAAGATCAATTCAGAAACGGTTACTCTTGGCGTGCTAAGGAACTGAAGGATCCCTGGAAACCCGCCGCGCTTTTCCGGCGCGCGGAAGGGGCCTTCTGCCGATCCGCCATTTTGAAAGAATTAGTTACGGAGGAAATAATTTGGCTCAGAAAAAAACAGCGGTTAAAACCGCAAACATGAAAAAGTTTGACAAGGAACAGTTTAAAGCTGACGTAAAGGACAGCATGAAAATGCTTTACCGGAAAGATCTGGAGGATGCTTCCCAGCAGGAGCTTTTCCAGGCTGTTTCGAACGTTATCGAGAGTACGATTATCGACAACTGGATGGATTCCTGCAAGAGGTTTGAGGCTAACGGAAGCAAGATCGTCTACTATCTGTCAATGGAGTTCCTGATCGGACGTCTTATGGGCAATAACCTTCTGAACCTGGGAGAATATGACGGCGTTCGGGAAGCTCTTGAGGAGATGGGGCTTAACATCAACGTCCTCGAAGACCAGGAACCGGATCCGGCTCTTGGAAACGGCGGTCTCGGACGTCTGGCGGCCTGCTTCCTCGACTCGCTGGCAACCGGCGGTTATCATGCATATGGCTGCGGGATCCGGTATCATTACGGCATGTTTAAGCAGAAGATTGAGAACGGCTTCCAGAAGGAAGTCCCGGACAACTGGCTGAAGCATGGATACCCGTTTGAGCTCAAGAGACCGGAGCACGCCCATGAAGTCTATTTCGGCGGCAACACCAGGGCTGAGTATGATCCGAATCTTGGAAAGAACCGTTACATCTATGAAAACTACTCTTCCGTCATGGCCGTTCCCTATGACATCCCGGTCGTCGGCTTTAAGAACGGCGTTGTGGATACGCTGCGGATCTGGGATGCGGAAGCCATCAATGATTTTGAGCTCGCTTCCTTTGACCGGGGAGATTACGCGAAGGCCGTGGAGCAGAACAATCTGGCCAAGACGATTACGGAGGTCCTGTATCCGAATGACAATCACATGTCCGGCAAGGAGCTTCGTCTGAAACAGCAGTATTTCTTCGTCTCCGCGTCTGTCCAGGAGGCCCTATGCAAGCATATGCGCCAATATGGGACACTTAAGAATCTTCCCGAGAAGTGCGCCTTCCAGATGAATGACACGCATCCGACTGTCGCGGTTCCGGAGCTTATGCGCCTTCTCATGGATACCTACGGCATGGAATGGGATGAAGCCTGGGATATCACGACGAGGACCTGCGCATACACGAACCATACGATCATGCAGGAGGCGTTGGAGAAATGGCCGATCGATCTTTTCTCCCGTCTGCTTCCGCGGGTTTATGAGATCATCGAGGAGATCAACCGCAGGTTTGTGGACGAAGTAAGCCGCAGATATCCTAATGATTACAATAAGCTGAAGAATCTCGCGATTGTCTTTGACGGCCAGATTCGTATGGCCTATCTTGCCATCGTGGGCGGCCATTCCGTCAATGGCGTGGCGGCGCTTCATACGGAGATTCTGAAAAAAGACGTTCTCCGCGATTTCTATGAGCTGATGCCGGAGAAGTTCAATAACAAGACAAACGGAATCACCCAGAGGAGGTTCCTGCTTCACGGCAACCGCCTGCTGGCGGACTGGGTTACCGATAAGATCGGACCGAAGTGGGCGACTCAGCTGTCGGAGCTTTCAGGTCTGAAGCTTTATGTGGATGACGCGAAGGCCCAGCATGAGTTCCTGACCATCAAGCTGAAAAATAAAGAGAGACTGGCCGCCTATATCCTGGAGCATAACGGCGTTGAAATCGACCCCTATTCCATTTACGACGTCCAGGTCAAGCGTCTCCATGAGTACAAGCGCCAGCTGCTCAACATCCTTCACGTGATGTATCTTCGGAATAAACTTCTGGAGAATCCGAACATGGATTTCTATCCGCGTACCTTCATCTTCGGCGCCAAGGCTTCTGCGGGCTATAAGACAGCTAAACTGATTATCAAGCTGATCAATTCCGTGGCTGACGTAGTTAACAATGATCCGGCGCTCCATAACCGCATCAAGGTCGTCTTCATCGAGGATTACAAGGTTTCGAACGGCGAGATGATTTTTGCGGCGGCGGATGTCTCGGAACAGATCTCAACTGCGTCCAAGGAGGCTTCCGGAACCGGTAATATGAAGTTTATGCTGAACGGCGCGCTGACGATCGGAACCATGGATGGAGCCAACGTGGAAATTGTTCAGGAAGTAGGAAAGGAGAACGCCTTTATTTTCGGCCTTTCTTCTGATGAGGTTATCAACTTCGAACACCACGGCGGCTACTATCCGAATAACATCTTTAATTCGGATGGAGAGATCCGTCAGGTTTTAACACAGCTTATTAACGGAACCTTCTCGCAGGACACCGAGCTTTTCAGGCCTCTTTACGATTCGCTTCTTTCGAATCGTTACGGCCGTCCGGATCAGTATTTCATTCTTGCGGATTTCCGCGCATACATGGAAGCGCAGAGAAAGGTTGGGGAGGCCTTCCGCAATCGGAATGAATGGGCGAAAAAAGCGCTGCTGAACGTCGCCTGCTCCGGCAAGTTCTCATCGGATCGCACCATTGAGGAGTATGTGCGGGATATCTGGCATCTGACCAGCGTGACGAATAACGGATGATGAGGAGACTTGCGTGTATTCAAATCCTGCTTTGCGATATTTGCCGCGGGATTTGGAGCGGAGTCAGTTGAATTCTTACAAAACGAATCCTTGAGTATCTTTGCGGAGTGTCTGTCCCGGTGAAAGTATGAAAGCCCATTGAGAGAACTATGTCATACCTGCCGCTTAGGAAATCGGGAGCTTCTTGCACTGCGTAAACGAGCACATCATATTTTAAGCTCCTGCGGAAAAACCGCAGGGGCTTTATTGATAATTTGCTATGAATATGTTACACTGATAAGCAGCTGTATGGGGGAGATGTATTTTTGCAGCTTGCCTGGTAGGGGGTGGAAGCATTGGATAAAGCAGAATATAAGGAAAAGCTTGAAGAAATAAAAAAGCTGGCGGGAGCCGGAAACTATGAAGAAGCGGCGAAGGCAGCTGATGTCATCGACTGGCGTCATGTGAGGAGTATCCGCACTTTATGTATGGTCTCCGAGATTTATGAAGCGGTAGGTCGCTATGAAGCCAGCGAGCTGCTTTTAAAGAACGCCTATAAGAGGACACAGACCAGCAAGGCCGTGATTTATCGCCTGACGGAGATCAATATCCGTCTCGGTGATTTTGATGAGGCAAGACGCTATCTGCTGGAATTTGAACAGATTGCGCCCAGGGATAACCTGAAATTTATTCTGAAGTACAGGTTGCTGAAGGCCCAGAATGTTCCGTTGGATTATCAGATTGAAGTGCTGAAGGAATATAAGGACCGGGAGTATAATGAGAGAGGCGCATTCGAACTGGCCAGACTGTATTATAAGAACGGCCAGACCAGGAAATGCATAGAAGAGTGCGACGACATGATCCTTTGGTTTGCAGAGGGAAAGTATGTCGAACGGGCCAGAAAACTGAAAAGAAAGCTTGCGCCGATTTCTCCGGTACAGCAGATAAACTATGATCTTTTTGATACCGAAGCGGAGCAGGGAAAGCTGGACTACGACGGGATCCTGAAAACCTGGGAAGTTCCGAGTCAGGATACAGACGTCGGATTCGCTGCCGCGGAACCGGCGGCGTTGGCAGACCTTCCGGATCCTGTTTCTCCGATTTTTCCGGAAGAAAAAGAAGAGAAAGAAGGAAAGACGGCAGAGGGTTCAGAGGAGCAGCTGCCTTTCAAAAATGACCTTGTGCCGGAGGATGGGACCGCGGCTGCCGGGATCGCTCCTGAGGAGGAGGAACGCGACAATCGCCATCTCCTGGGGATCGAAGATGACGAGAGTCTGGGCCTGACCCGGGAACTTAATATACAGGATCTGATCCATGAAGCCCTTAAAGGGGGAGAGTCTGTTTCGGAGGCTGCGAGAAAGGAAAAGATTAAAGCGGAGGAAGAAGCGGAGAAGATAAGGAATCTTCAGTCGGAGACGCCCGCGGATATCGTCACTCCGGAAGAAGCGGCAGAGAAAACTGTGAGCGAGGCGAGCGGATTTGCCGCCGACATGCCCAAACCGGAACCTGTCAGTCTCAAAAAGCAGACGGAACAGAACGAAGAAAGCGAAAAGGAAGAAAAGACCGGGACTGAAAACGAGAAGCCTATAAGGCCCCTTGCTCCGGAAGCTTCGATTATGTCGGAACTCATAGACAGCTCTGAGCCGGCCGGCGCGCAGGAGTCGGATTTTTCCTCTATTAATACGGAGGAAGAGGTCTATGAGGACAACGCCTCCGTGATTAACCGTATTACGAATCCCAAGGAAAGCATATCGAAAATCAACGTAGAAATCAGGTCTCTGACAGAAACGGAAAAGAAGATTTTTACTTATTTTGCAGATATACCAGGTGTGCATGAACAGGTCACGCTCGCTTTGGCCGACCTTCACAATAACGCGGGGGAGCGGACTTCCAGAAAAGGCAACATCATTATTCAGGGAAGGCCCGGTTCCGGAAAGACGCATCTGGCGGACGGACTGATCAAAGCCGCCTGTTACGATCTGGGAATCAAAGCGGTCAAAAGGGCCCGAATCCGGGCGGAAGAGCTTAACAGAAAGGATCCGATCGCGGTAGCCAGAAAAATGGGCGGTGGATTCCTGATCATCGAAAACGCCGGAAAGCTTTCGAATGTCAGTATCCGGAAGCTGACGAAGGCTATGGAGTTCAGAACGGACCATCTGGTCGTCATTCTGGAGGACGCCAAAGAAGGGCTCAGGATCGCGCTGGACAGACATGAACGTTTTGCTGAGAAGTTTACGTCCAGGATTATCGTTCCGGTTTTTACAAACGACGAATTGGTCACTTTTGCCAAGCTTTATGCGCGGGAGAACGGTTATAAGATTGACGAGATGGGCACGCTGGCTCTTTATACGCATATCGGCGAGAACCAGCGGGATACCGAACCGGTAACGGTCGGTATGGTCCGGGATATGGTCGATCGGGCTATTGAGAAGGCTAACGCGAAAAAGTTCAGCCGCAGATTTTCCAAGGGCGTTTTCGGTCCGGACGGGCGCAGGACCCTTCTGGAAAAAGATTTTGATTTTGATAATTAATGAGCCGACTAGTCGGCTTCTTTATTTGAAGGACGCAAACCGGGAGGTGGAAGTGGCGGAACCTTATCTTGGAAGCCGCGAGGGGACGGCGGCGATCCTTAGAAAATACGGCTTTTCATTTCGAAAAAAATATGGGCAAAATTTTCTTGTTGATGGGCAGGTTCTTTCGGATATTGTCAAAGCAGCCGGGATTACACCGGAAGATTACGTTCTTGAGATCGGTCCCGGTATCGGCACGCTGACCCAATATCTCGCGCAAAGCGCCCGCAAAGTCACCGCAGTCGAGGTGGACCGGATGCTGATTCCCATTTTGAAGGATACGCTGTCCGCCTGGGAAAACGTTGAGCTGCTGAACGGGGATATCCTGAAAATCGACCTTACGGAATTGCTTCGTCTTAAAAATGAAGGGCGGCCCGTCAAAGTAGCGGCCAACCTTCCTTATTACATCACGACTCCGATTTTGATGGCTCTCTTTGAGAGCGGGGCTCCGCTTGAAAGCATAACGGTCATGGTTCAGAAGGAGGTTGCGGAGCGGATGACGGCGGGGCCGGGCAGTAAGACTTATGGAGCGCTCTCGCTGGCAGCCGCCTATTATGCCAGGGCTGAAATTGCCTTTTTGGTTCCTCCGTCGTCTTTTATCCCCGCGCCGAAAGTGGAAAGCGCGGTTGTTCACATGAAAAGATATGCATCTCCCCCGGTTTCGGCGGATCCGGAGATGCTTTTTAAACTTATCCGGGGCTCGTTTAACGAGCGGAGAAAGACCCTGCTCAATGGGCTTGCCGATTATTCGGCGCTCGGAAAGCCGAAAGCTAAGATAGCCGAGGCCATCGGGCGCTGCGGTTTTCCTCCGGCGGTTCGGGGGGAGCAGCTGTCACTGGAGGAGTTTTCCAGGCTGGCCGAAATACTTTCGGAAGGATAATTTCACAGTTTCTTAAGCTTTCCATCTATAGAGTTTTCACATTTACATGCTATAATCCCCATGTCGCCGGGACTGACGGAAAAACAGCACTGATTCTCCTCCGCGCAGTTTTCCGGGGCAGAAAGGGGTAATATATGATAAAGAAAAGAATGATGGCGTTTGCCGCTGCAGCTGTGTCATTTTTCATGATGGCGGCCGCTCCGCTTACCGCATATGCGGACAGCACGCCCTATGTGGCGCTCGGAGCGGATCTTTCCCAGGAGCAGAAGGAGGTTGTTCTCCGGCTCCTGAAGGTCACGGAAGAGGATTTGAAAAATGATACGGTCCTTACGGTTACGAATGAGGAAGAGCATCAGTATCTGGATTCCTATCTGGATCCGGCGCTGATCGGGACGAGGGCGCTTTCTTCCTGCAAGGTATGCGCGGAGGCTTCCGGACATGGCATTACGGTGGAAGCGCACAATATTTCTTATCTCACGCCCAGCATGTACGTGAACGCGCTTGCGACGGCGGGCATGAAAGACGCTTCCGTCGTCGTGGCTGGGCCTTTCGAGATCTCGGGAACAGCGGCGCTGGTAGGCGCCATGAAGGCCTATGCGGCCATGAGCGGTACGAGCGTTTCGGAGAAGGTTCTGGACGGGGCTACGGATGAGCTGATGGCGACGGAAGAGGTGGCGGCGGATCTGGGGGATTCGCAGAAGGCAGCTGAACTGGTCGCCGCCGTCAAGGAGATCATCGTGAGCCGGAACTATACCTCGGAAGAGGATATCCGGCAGGCGATCCTGGAAGTGGCTGCGGAGCTCGGCGTAAGCCTTACGGACGCCATGATTGAGAGGCTGATCGGCCTTATGCACAAGCTTGCGTCTCTTGATCTGGATGCGGCGGCGATCACTGAGCAGGCTAAGGGAATTTATGAGGAGCTTAAAAGCAGGGGGCTCGATATCTCGAAATACGGGGTCAGCGAGTCGGATATGGACGGCTTCTGGAGTGTCTTTGCCGGTCTCCTCAGAGATTTTATCGGCTGGTTTAAGGGGATTTTCGGCTGAAGCGGATGGAAAATCTGCATAAAAACTTTATGAAGCTAAAGTGATGAATTGTGCGAAATTACAATTATTTACAAAACGTTCATACTTTGTTCATAATAATCTGCTAGTATGTATTTGTCGGGAACAAAGAGTTTCCAGTAAATAAGACCTTACGACAATTTTTCATAATAATAGCCCCGGCGGCCGAAAGGCTGTCGGGGCACTCCTCTTTTCAGGGGCGATTTTGCGGGAGGAACGATGTCTGCGGTATTCATCTGGTGGTCGACGCTGCTTTTTTTCGGGTTTGGCTTCATGCCGCTTACGGGTTTCATTTTTAAAAACGCGGAGGACAGGGGCTGGATTTTCTCGAAGGCTATGGGGCTCTTCCTTACAGCCGTTTTTTTCTGGTGGCTGAATGTCTTCCGGATCGCCGCCTTCACCCAGAGGAACTGCCTGACAGCCGCGGCGCTGCTTTTGGGCCTCAACGCGGCCGGCCTTGTCTTATCGAGCCGCAGGCCGGACTTTGCGGGGGTGAACGTCAGGCTTCTTCTTTTTGAGGAAGGCGCGTTTTCCCTTCTTTTTTTTCTCTGGGTCTGGATCATCGGATTCAGGCCCGAGGCCTACGGAACCGAGAAATTCATGGATTACGGCTTCATGACCTCGGCGCTTCGCTCCGCCTATATGCCCTTTGCCGACAGCTGGTATGGAGGAACGCCGGTAAACTACTATTATGGCGGGCAGTTTATTGCGGCCTTCCTGACTCGTTTTTCGGGCGTTACGGCGGGAGAAGGTTATAATCTCATGCGCGCTTCCGTGGCGGCTTTTTCGGCCCTGCTGCCTTTTTCGCTTGTCTGTCAGCTTCTTTTCGACCGCTTCGGGCGCGGCTTCGAAGCTGTGTCCGGCGGGATTCTTGCCGGGCTTTTTACGGCTTTCTGCGGTTCCTTCCACTATGTGATCTACGGGATCATAAAACCCATAGCGGCCCGGCTTCGAGGGGAGACATACAACTACTGGTTCCCGGACTCGACCCGCTATATCGGCTACGACCCGGATCTGCCGGACAAGACGATCCATGAGTTTCCGGCGTATTCGACGGTACTGGGGGATCTGCACGCCCACTATGTAAATATTATCTTCGTGCTCACCGCGGCCGCCATCGCTTACGCCTATATGCAGCGGATTGCCCGGAAGGAGGGGAGGAGAGGCCGGCTTGCCTTTGAGATCCTTTCCCCGGAAATCCTGCTGATCGGGCTCTTTACGGGCCTTTTCCGCTGGACGAATTTCTGGGATTTTCCGATCTATTTCGTGGTCTGCGGTTCGTTGGTTTTTTTCATCAATCTCCGTCATACGGGCTTTGACAAGAGGGCTTTTGCCCTGCTCATGGGCGGGCAGGCCCTGACGGCTTTCCTGGCCGGCTGCCTTTCGTCCCTGCCTTTTACCATGAGCTTTGATCAGATATCATCAAAAATCGGCCTGACCCACAGCCACACGCTCCCCTACCAGTTTGCCATTCTCTGGGGACTTCCGATTTTCATTTTCCTCATCTATCTTTCACTGCTGCTCTTTGAGAGAAAGCGATTTGCGGTTCCGGATCTTGCGGTTCTTCTTATGGGCTTGTGCGCTTTGGGGCTGATCCTCATGCCGGAGTTCATCTACGTGAAGGATATCTATACCGCGGAGCACTACCGGGCCAACACGATGTTCAAGCTGACCTACCAGGCCTTTATCCTTTTCGGGATGGTGATGGGTTACACCCTGGTCCGCCTTCTCAGGACTCGGGAGGCCCTGTTCCGGGGGCTTGCCCTGGCCGGGGGCTTTTTGCTGCTCCTTACGTCCGGTTACACGGTGAAAGCGGTCGGAGCCTGGTTCGGCAATATCTTCGATCTCTCGCTTCGGGTCTCCACGGACGCATCGGTTTTCGTGAGCACCCGTTTCTACCGGGATTATGAAGCGGTCAACTGGCTGAACAGCAATGTGGAAGGGCAGCCGGTCATTCTGGAAGCGCCGGGGGACTCCTATTCGGATTACGGACGGATCTCGGTCGCGACCGGTCTTCCGACGGTGCTGGGCTGGTATGTCCACGAATGGCTCTGGCGGGGCGATACGGCGGCACTTAATGAACGCAGGGAAGATATCGAGAAAATCTATACTTCTTTGGATGAAAATGAAGTTCGGGCGCTCCTTAAGAAATACGATGTCAGCTATATCTATATCGGCACCCTGGAAAGAGAAAAATATCCGGAGCTTAACGGCGGCCTTCTTCTGGGGCTGGGGGAGACGGTCTGGTCGGATGGAGAGACGACTTTTATCGTGAAGGTCCGGCAGGCGCCGCTTAGCGGACCGGCTGCATAAGCGGGCGGGGCTGAACGCTTTCAAATAAGCTTTACGGAAAAGGGAAAATGAGTTACAATAATAGGAAAATGCAGCGAGGGAGGTTTATAATGGCTGATAAAGGAAAGTATTATATTACGACGGCTATCGCCTACACGTCGGGCAAGCCGCATATCGGGAATACCTATGAGATCATTCTGGCCGACGCGATCGCGCGCTGGAAGCGTAAGGAGGGCTATGACGTCTTCTTCCAGACCGGGACCGACGAGCACGGCCAGAAGATTGAGGACCGCGCCAGGATGGCCGGCAAGACGCCGAAAGAGTACGTCGACGCGACCGCCGGCGAGGTGAAGCGCATCTGGGATCTCATGAATACGTCCTACGACAAGTTCATCCGCACCACCGACGCGGACCATGAACGCCAGGTCCAGAAAATGTTCAAAAAGATGTACGACAAGGGCGACATCTACAAGGGCGAGTACAAGGGCATGTACTGCAAGGAGTGCGAGTCCTTCTACACCGAGTCCCAGATCGTGGAGGGCAAGTGCCCGGAGTGCGGTTCCGAGGTGACGCCGGCTTCCGAGGAAGCCTACTTCTTCCGGATGAGCAAGTACACCGACAAGCTCATCGAGTACATCACCGGACATCCGAATTTTATTCAGCCGGAATCCCGGAAAAATGAGATGATGAACAACTTCCTGCTCCCGGGTCTGCAGGACCTGTGCGTGTCCCGCACTTCATTTTCCTGGGGCATTCCGGTCGATTTCGACCCGAAGCACGTGGTCTACGTCTGGCTCGACGCGCTGACCAACTACATCACCGGCATCGGCTACGACGCGGACGGGGAGGGCAGCGAGCGCTTTAAGAAGTACTGGCCGGCGGACCTGCACCTCATCGGCAAGGATATCATCCGCTTCCACACGATCTACTGGCCGATCTTCCTGATGTCCCTCGACGTCCCGCTTCCGAAGCAGGTGTTCGGCCATCCCTGGCTGCTGCAGGCGGGCGGCAAGATGTCCAAGTCCAAGGGCAACGTCCTCTATGCGGACGATCTGGCGGACATCTTCGGCGTGGACGCGGTCCGCTACTTCTGCCTGCACGAGATGCCGTTTGAGAATGACGGCGTCATCTCCTGGGAGCTGATGGTCGAGCGCATGAATTCCGAGCTCGCCAACACCCTGGGCAACCTGGTGAACCGCACGATCGCGATGAGCAGCAAGTATTTCGGCGGTCTTGTGGAAAATAAAAACATTCACGACGATGCCGGCATCGACGCCGACCTCGCGGCGCAGCGGGAAGCGCTGGTCGGCCTCGTGACCGAAAAGATGGACAAGCTCCGCGTCGCGGACGCGCTGACCGAGATCTTCAATCTATTCAAGCGCAGCAACAAGTACATCGACGAGACCGAGCCGTGGAAGCTCGCGAAGGATCCGGAGGCAGTTGACAGGCTCGCGACGGTCCTCTACAACCTGATGGATTCCATCCTGACCGGCACGACGATCCTTGAGTCCTTCATGCCCGAGACCGCGGAGAAGATCTTCGCGCAGATCGGGACGTCCGCGGTTGCGTTTGACGATCTTGCAAAGAGCGGCAACTATCCGTCCGGCACAAAGGTCACGGACAAGCCGGAGATCCTCTTCGCGCGCATGAAGATGGAGGATATAACGGACAAGATCGCTGCGATCGAGGCTACTCAGAAGGCCCGCATCGCGGCCCTGACCGGCATCAAGGAAGAAGAGCCGGCGGAAGAGAAGAAAGAAGAGGCAAAGGAGGAAGCTCCGGCCGAGGAGGCAGCTCCTATTGAGCACAAAGAGGTATGCACCTATGACGATTTCGCGAAATGCGAGTTCAGGGTCGGCGAGATCCTGGAGTGCGAGGCGGTGAAGAAGTCCAAAAAGCTCCTCTGCTCCAAGGTCAGGATCGGGCCGGACGAGGTCGTCCAGATCTGCTCGGGTCTTCGCCCGCAGTATGGCCCGGAGGCCATGGTCGGCAAGAAGGTCATGGTCATCGTGAACCTGGCGCCCCGCAAGATGGCGGGCCTTGAGTCCCAGGGCATGATCCTCTGCGCGGAGGGCCAGGATGGCAAGCTTTCGCTCATGACGCCGGAGGATGCGGGGATGCCGGCGGGGGCGGAGATCTGCTGATTTGGCCAGCCAGAGAGCGATCGTACGGCGCCAGAAGCGCAAAGATCTGGACATATTGACGGCAAAGAGACGCAAGGGCCAGGTTCGGGAACTTGGGAATTGGAAGTATATCTCTGTTGACTGATTACGAGCTGGGTATCCGGCCCTGCCCTGGGATGGCGGGGCCGGATTTATTTTGCTGAGGAAAAATAGTATGGGACTTACCTTTTCTTTACTGTATCTGGATCATTATCGCGCAATAGAAAATAAAACAAATTCTTTTGAACACCGGCATGTGTTTGATGCCGGTTCCGGATCAATATGACAAAAAGCCGCTGTCAAAACGATATCGGGACCTGTATTATGGCTTCCGGGGCTGGAAATGACGGAACCGCTCCCGGAGCCTCATGAGCGTATGCCGCAGCGGGCGGAGCGCCACCCAGACAACTGAATAAAAGAGCCATAATGGGGACCCGGGCCTAAGCTCGCGTCCCTTTCTTTCCGCCCGGACCGCCAGGGCGAAGATCTGATCCCGGCGGATCCCCTTTTCGAGAAGCGTCTGGGCATCGCCGGACATGTCGTAGGCGGAGCGGATATCGGGTATTTCGGCGGGGACTCCACCTTCGGGAGGGGACGGAAGGGCCTTCTTATGGACCCGGCAGATCCGGTGGAGGACATACTGCCCGTTGGACCGCTCATAGAAGACGATATCTCCTTTCCGCAAGACTTTTTCGGGCCGCTTCAGATAGACGACGTCGCGTCTGTGAGCCAGAAACGGAGCCATGGACCAGCCGCTTACGGTGAGGTTCACAAGATGGCCTTCTTCGATGAGTTCCTTTAAGGCGCTTACATAGGTGTTGGTATCGACAGTGGACATGGCAGGCCTCCTTGCAGGGCTTTTCGCGCGACAGGCGGATTGATTGGTCATATGCTATACATATTGCGGGGAGAAGGGCGGAAAGTCAAGAAGAAAATCGGGAGACTTAAAGAAGAAAGAATAAAAAACAGCTACCAATTATCTATAATATATGCTATAATTCGGACTGTGGATTTTAAATTCCTTTTGGCGGGATGAAAAAGCCGGATTCGGGGAGGCAGCGGCATTATTCGGTATGTATTGCAGGTGGAGGCAGATGAAAAGAACAAAAACGATAATATACTTACTGATGGGAGTGGGCTTTGGCATTCTGGCGGCAGTTTTCCTGCTGCGTTCTTCCCGCATCATTACGTATCTTGAGCATCAATCATTGGATTCGTTTTCCGCGGCCGCGGTTGAACGGGAGGGAAAGGCGGCGGAAGCGCTGTCCTTAGCTGACGGAGCAGGGAAATCCTGTTATGAGATTACGGCTGCTGTTATCGCGGAAATCAGGCCCGGCCGGGCTCTTCCGGCGGCCGCCGAGCTTTGCGGCAAAGAGGGGAAGAGCCTGTGCGGGCTGGAGCCGGAAGTGATCAGCGACCGATCCGCTTTCCCGGACAGCGGCTCCGACTGCTCGGTCCTGAAGATCTGGATTCCTTTCCGAATGAGGCCCCGGGCAGCGGAAGAATGCAGTATTCTTTTTCTTGACGAGGAGGGCGCGCCCTGGGATCTTTCCGCCGTTGTTTCACTTGAATGCTTCGGCGGGGACAGGGATCCTTTCTGGACCGGCCTCGGGGTTTTCGCCCTGGTATTTGCCCTCGTTTTTCTGGCCGGGGGATTAGCCGCCTCCTGCAGCAAAAAGCGCGCGTCCGGGGAGTCCTGGATGACGGCCATGCTTGTGGCCGCCCTGTCCTTTGCCGTTATGAGCGTTCTGGCTTCCGAGTTTAACCCGCTGATCCTTGATGAAAACGATAATATTCTGGGAGGGATGCTGCAGTCCGGGTCGGGTTATGTTATGTATCGGGATTTTATTTCCCAGCATACGCCGTTTGCCTACTGGCTCTGCGCCCTCTTCGCCCGCCTTGGGGCGAAAGCCTTTGGGCAGTTCAGGCTGCTTTTCGCGCTCCTTTTCGGCATCACGTTCGGAGGCTTGTTCTTCCGTTTCCGGAAGAGGCGCTTTGCGCCGGCGATCGCGCTTTTTGCCGTATTCTATGGACCGCTATCCTTTATGCTGATACCGGGGAACGCCGGGCAGGTCCTCAGCGACAATATCCAGGCCGCCGCCATGGCCGTCCTGCTGATCGAACTTGCGGCTTATTACGAGGATCACGGGATGGACGCCGCCAGGGCTTTCATTATCAGTCTCAGCATCTTCGCGGCTGTCGGATCGGCTTTCATGGCTGTTTACGCCGTCTTTGCCTGTATGACGGCCTTCTTCATGGAGGAGTTCAGCTTTTTCCGCCGAAAAGGGAAAACGTTCTCCTTCTTTCTGAGCAGGTATCTGCTCCTTGCGGGCTGCGTCCTGGCCCCCTGGATCCTGGCAGCGCTTTATCTGGGGCTGAACGGGGCGCTTGACGATGCTTTCGAGATGGCGTTTCGCTTTAATATGGAAGTATACGCCGGCTACAGCCTGGAATCCTCGAATCCCCTGAAGCCTCTTTTCGGCGGCTGCATCCGGATCGGGGAGCTTCTGATCCATACCTGGGAAGAATGGAGGGCGGGAAGCGTTAAGCAGGCAAGACTGTTTGAATCGGCCATGATCCTGATGACGGCGGCTGTCCTCGCGGTCTCCGCGTTCCGCCGAGGCCTTGCACAGACGTTCGGGCTTCTGTTCTTCATCGAGACGCAGGCCGTCCGGGCCGCCGTCAAGTTCCATTCGATCATGCTCTGGAGCGTGGTTTTCCTGTTCCTGCTCATGGAGCTGCCCGACTTGTCTGCTGAACTTCTTTTCCGCAGGCCGAAAGAAAGGAAAGGCAGTTCCGGGGAATGCGGAACTTCAGATCCGGCTTCCGCAAAGATGGGAAAGAGAAACTCGGGTCGTCTTGCCATGCTGTTTTTCTATGCGGGCCTTATTCTGCTGTTCTTTGGTCCCGCATATTGCAGGCTGGGGAAAAACGTCCTGGATTACCGCATTGAGCCGGTTCCGGAGGCCGAAGCGGAGCTTGCGGCCCTGACCGAAAAAGGTGAGAAGATTTTCCT
Source organism: Lachnospiraceae bacterium (assembly GCA_024695465.1). Classification (GTDB taxonomy): domain Bacteria; phylum Bacillota; class Clostridia; order Lachnospirales; family Lachnospiraceae; genus Chordicoccus. The sequence goes on from JAILID010000135.1 coordinate 24,676, forward strand.
GGACGCGGGGGCGCTCAAGACGGAGTACATCTTTTATAAGGGGCGGGAACCCCTGGGAAGGCTTTGCTGGACTCTGCCCTGGTATTACGAATGGTATGAGGATGAGACCAGGGAGCTTTTGCTGAGAGAGAAGCCCAGGGCTGCCTTCTACAAGCCGAATCTGACCGTCTGGGGCGTCAGCGGTTTCTCAAAGGAGATTGATGAGATCATCGAGCGGGAGTATGTAAAACAGGGACAGGATGCATTGTACGTAAGAAAGGCATAAAATAATATGATTCGGAGGAGACTATGGACACACTTTTTATTGTCATGCCGGCTTATAACGAGGAGATGAACATCAGGGCAGTCGTCGAACAGTGGTATCCGGTTTTATCCTGCGCTTCGAAGGAGTCGAGGCTTGTAATTGCGGATGAGGGAAGCAAAGACCGCACCCACGCCATTCTTGAGGAGATGCGGGCCGAGGGCTTTTTGCAGCTTGAGATTCTTGCAAATGAAAATCAATATCACGGCCCAAAGCTGATCGCGCTCTATAAGTACGCCATCAGGGAGGGAGCGGACTTCATTTTCCAGACAGATTCCGACGGGCAGACCAATCCGGGTGAGTTCCGGGCCTTCTGGGAGGAGCGTGAGAACTATGATGGGATTTTTGGCAACAGAACCCGGCGGGGGGATGGAAAGGGGCGGGCCTTTATAGAGAAAGTTGTCTGTCTGCTGCTGAGGAGCTGCTTTGGGGTCAGGATTCCGGACGCGAACGCTCCTTTCAGGCTTTTGAGGGCGGATGTCCTGGAAAAATATATAGACCGCATGCCCGGGGACTACAACCTGCCCAACATTATGATCAGCACGTTTTTCGTTTATTATAAGGAGCGGACGGCTTTCCGGGAGATCTCCTTTAAGTCCCGCCGGGCAGGCGTCAATTCGGTCAATCTCCCGCGGATCATCAGGATCGGCTGGGGGGCGCTGGGAGATTTCAGGAAATTTAAACAGCAGATGAAGGATGACAAAGATGAGCGGGCGGGTCGATAGACCGGATTGCGGATTTTTGCGGCGGCAGGGGGACGCAAAGCGGCGCGCAGGATCATAATGGCGTGACATCGTCACGGCGTGTTTATTTTTAAAAGAGACCGGAAGCAGCTGTATAGAAG
>JAILID010000104.1 GCA_024695465.1 Lachnospiraceae bacterium
GCTACCAGCTCGTCGATAACGGACGTGACCACGCCCTTATGGACGTAGGAGCCGTCATCCGTCGTAATATAGAGATTGCCGGCCACTGCCCTCATCTCCTCCTCGAAGAAAAGAAGATCCTTCGTCCTGGCCCCGATGATGACGTCAGCCGAATAGCCGTGCTCCTTCAGCCATTTGACCTGCGGATAGACGGGAGCGGTTCCGACGCCTCCGGCGACAAAGAGGAATTTCTTTCCGGCAAGCTCCTCCTCGCTCATCTCTACAATATCCGAAGGACGTCCCAGCGGCCCGACAAAATCCTCAAAAGAATCCCCTTCGTTCAGCTTCATGAACTTGTTGGTCGCGACGCCAAGCGGCTGGAATACGATCGTGATCGTTCCCTTCTCGCGATCATAATCGCAGATAGTCAGGGGAATTCTTTCCCCGATCTCATTGTCCTTGACAATGACAAACTGGCCCGGCTGACAGTGGCGGGCGACAAGCGGAGCTTCCACTTCCATCAGCCACACGACAGCACTGAGCTGCTCTTTCCTGATAATCTTATACATCTTAACCTCCTGTTTGTAGAGAATATATCCTGCATCGGTTCCTCATCCTGTCTTTCCTGATAAGCCGTTTAAGCAAACGGAACCGATGAAAAACATCCGTTAATTGCCGCCGGCCAGATAAGCCTCCAGCTCTTCCGCGCTCATGAGCACCTTTCTGGGCTTGGTCCCTTCTTCAGGACCGATGATCCCCTCTTCCGAAAGCGAATCCACGATCCTCGCGGCCCGGTTAAAGCCGATCTTATAGGCCCTCTGAAGCATTCCGATCGTCGCCTTATCCTTTTCGACCATAAGGCGGGCAGCCTTCTCAAACAATTCATCCCGTCCGCCGTTCGAAGCGCTCTCTTCCGTCTCCGCAAGGCTGACGGTCTCGTTGATCTGCTCTTCTACTGCCGTATTATACACGATTTGCTCCGTTTGTGAAGCGATAAATTTAACAACGTTTGTGATGTCCGCATCCGAAACGAAAGCGCCCTGAACCCTTGCGGGCTTGGAATAGCCCTGCGGGTAGAAAAGCATATCGCCCTTGCCGAGAAGCTTCTCCGCCCCGTTCATGTCGATAATGGTCCTGCTGTCCACGCCGGAAGACACCGCCAGGGCGATCCGGGAAGGCATATTGGCCTTGATAAGGCCGGTTACGACATTGACCGAGGGTCTCTGGGTCGCGATGACCAGGTGGATGCCGGCCGCCCGGGCCAGCTGGGCCAGACGGCAGATCGCGTCCTCCACCTCGTGCTGGGCAACCATCATGAGATCCGCCAGCTCGTCGACGATGATGAGGATCTTCGGCATGTACTTCTGTCTCTCCTCCTCCGGAAGAGCCTCGTTGATGCGGGCGATCCGCTCGTTGTAGGATTTGATATCCCGGACCCCGCTCATCTCCGCGAACTTTTTGTAGCGCTCCGTCATCTCCTGAACGGCCCAGTTGAGGGCCCCCGCGGCTTTCTTCGGATCGGTAACGACCGGAATGAGCAGATGGGGAATCCCGTCGTAGATCTTAAGCTCGACAACCTTGGGATCGATCATAAGCATCCGGACCTCTTCCGGCCTCGCCTTGTAGAGAACGCTCATAATAAGGGTATTGATGCATACGGATTTACCGGAACCGGTTGCCCCGGCGATCAAAAGATGGGGCATTTTCTCGATATCGGCGATAACCGGGCGGCCGCCGATATCTTTTCCGACGGCAAACGTAAGCTTTCCCTTCGCCATCTGGAACTCCCTGGATTCCATCAGCTCCCTGAAGTGAACGGTTGAAACCTCCTTGTTCGGAACCTCGATGCCGACGGCTGCTTTGCCGGGAATCGGAGCCTCGATACGGATATCGGCGGCAGCCAGGTTCAGCTTGATGTCATCGGCCAGCGAAACAATCCGGGCAACCTTGACGCCCTGATCGGGCTGCAGCTCATAACGGGTCACAGTCGGCCCCTGGCTGACATTCGTGATATGAACGCCCACGTTAAAATCCGAAAAGAGCTGTTCCAGTTTGGCTGCCGTGTCCATGAGATGCTTTCTGGAGTCCTTGTTTTCCTCGCTTACCCTGGATAAAAGTTCCGCCTGCGGAAGATCGTATTCGATCGTTTCGGGCTCCTCCCGAATCTCCCTGGCCACTTCCGCGGCATCATCCGCTTCGAAGGATTTCTTTTGTTCTGATTTTACGGCCGAAGATAAAGGCGCGCTGTCCGCTCTTCCTGCCGGCGGGTTTTTTTCATCCCTCAGGGGACCGCTTTCTGAAAGGGTCCGGGAAGCGGAGTCATAAAACGCATCCTCCTCATCCGCCGTAATCAATTCGCCGGGCAGGTCGTCAACGTATTCGACTGTAAACTCCGCCGTCCTCTCGTTACTTCTGCTTCCCGGAAGCGTATCCAGGTCAACGGAAAAATCAGGCGAGAGAATCTGTTCCCGGGTTCTTTCAACTTCATTCCGTACCGTCTCTTCTGAGATTTCCGGTTCGGTAACGGCAGGTTTGCGGACTTCATTTTTCAGCCCGGAGGCAAAACTCCTGAGAAAAGGCGGGATCCCGCTGAAGCCCCGGGAAGAACCCTTTTCATCCTCATTCTCGATTTGCACAATTTTAGGGATCTCCACGTCGGCAAGCCCCAGCTCCCGGTAATCCGGCCGGGGCGGGATCTCCTGTATCCGCCCGGACTTCCTCTTCTCCTCTTCCTCCGCCGACAGGGCCGGCATCCGCTCTTCGCTTTCGCCCCGGCGGGTGTTTCTGCCCGTTGAGCCTGCCGCTCTTCTTCTGCCGCGCCTTGCGGCCGCCCTTTCCCTCTGACGGAGAACCTGGTCCCGGCTTTTTCTGCCAAGAACAGTGAAGATCGGTTTCTGCGTCAGGATAATGGCGGACAAGATAAGCCCGAATACAATCAGGATGACGGCTCCCATGAAGCCGAAAGCCCTGCCCAGCGGATAAGCCAGAAGCCCGCCGATCAAACCTCCTCCGGTATGGTTCTGCGAAGACCGGACGAACGCTTCCGCCGGCGTTATCGCCAGGATTCCTTCCTGTTCAAAAAGGAACTGGGCGGCCGCGCACGAAAAGATGAAGATCGCGATGAGGCCCCCGGTTTTTCTTTTTAAATAATTCGCGCGTTTGAACAGTTCATAGATAATAAAACTGCCGATCAGAAGGATCGGTACAATATAGGCGATGACGCCGAAAAGGCCGAAGCCTGCCGCGCTGAGCTTTTCACCGACAAGCCCTCCGAAGCCCAAATTGCTGATAAAAAGAAGAACGGAGACAACCAGGACCCCGATAAAAATGATGTCAAGAGCGATGTCGGAACGCCCGGCGCCCGAACTGTGCCTGACCTGATTGGAAGCTGAGGACGCGCCGGCTTTTAAAACCTTCTGATTCGGCTTTCCTCCCGTCTTCTTACGGCGTCCCGCAGCTGCACCCCTTTTTTTTGCAGCGCTTCCGCCGGAGGCGTTAACAGCCTTCTTTTTCTTTTTTCCGGTTTTAGCTGATGACATTTTTCTCCCCATAATTTAAGAAAGCGATACAGACCCATCTGCACCGCCTGAAATTACATCCCTATGGACATGATGATTGCGGCAAAACCGGCCGCAAAGCAATAGACGGCAAAAACACCGATTCCTCTTTTTCCGACCAGACGGAGCATCGACCGAATGACGAGCAGGCCCGCCAGCATGGCGGCCGCGGCTCCGGCAAGGCAGCAAAAAAAGAAACCAATGGAAATACCTGTTGAGCTGACCTTGAAGATTTCAAGGACCAGCGCCCCTATGACAGCCGGGATCGACATCAGGTAAGAAAAGCGAACGGCAAGCCTGGTGGAAAAACCTAAAAGGATCCCGCAGGTAATGACCGTTCCGGATCTCGAGACGCCCGGAAATACCGAAAATCCCTGAGCGACGCCGGTAAGCAGGGCGTTGCGCGCGCTTACCTCCTTCGGAAGCTTTTCCTTCGTCTGTACCCGGCTGACCACCAGCATGAGAATGCCGGAGATCATAAGGCCGATCCCGGTAAAGATAAGCGACTTCGAAGCAGCGGACGCCAAGCCGTTCAGAAGAAAACCGACGACAGCCGTCGTAAAGCTTCCAAGCAGGATAATCAGGGCAAGACGTCGGAAATTGTTCCCCGCAATCTTGCGGTAATGCGGTTCCTCGGCCTTATTCCCGCTCCGCATAAACAGCTGCAGATTGTAGATGCTGTCCCTGTACATATCCTTCAGGGCTTTGCAAAGCTTCAGAACATCCTTCTGCATTCCGATGATAATGGCCGCCAGAGTTCCCGCATGGAGAAACACATTTAAAAATTCAATATTCCCATCCATTTTCATAAAATGCTCCAGGATCGTCAGATGCCCGGAAGAACTGATGGGAAGGAACTCTGTAATTCCCTGGACGATCCCAAGTAGAATACATTGCAGAAATCTCATACTCCGTCCCTCTTACGGAAGCTGTTATTCTTCATCCCAGTTGTGATAGACATTCTGTACATCGTCGCTTGCGTCGAGCATGTCAAGAATCCGGTTCAGCTGCCCGACAGCGCCTTCATCCGTCAGCGTGACATAGGTCTGGGGAATCATAGTGACCTCTGCTTCGGCCATGGGAATTCCCTTGCCGCGGAGCGCTTTCTCCACCTCGGCAAAAACGTCCGGATCGGTAATGACTTCGTAGCAGTCCTCCTCTTCCCGGAAGTCCTCCGCGCCGGCATCAAGAGCCTCCATCATGAGGTCGTCCGCATCCATGCTGCATTCTTCCTTATCTATGATGATCTGGCCCTTCTCGTCGAACATGAAGGAAACGCAGCCCGGCGTTCCAATGTTTCCGCCCCCTTTGGTAAAAGCGGCTCTCACATCGGCGGCCGTGCGGTTTTTATTGTCTGTCAGCGTCCGGACAATGATCGCGGTACCGCCGGGGCCGTATCCCTCGTAGGTAATCGTCTCATAATTTGCCCCGCTTCCGTCGCCGGCCGCCTTCTTGATGCCCCGCTCGATCGTATCGTTGGGCATATTGTTGGCCTTGGCTTTGGCGATGACGGTGGCCAGCTTGAAATTGTTGGCCGGATCAGGACCGCCCTCCTTGACGGCTACCGCGATCTCGCGGCCGATAATCGTGAAAATTTTGCCCTTGGCGGCGTCATTTTTCTCTTTTTTATGTTTGATATTGGCGAATTTTGAATGTCCTGACATACTATCTCCTTCTCTTGCTCCATGGCCATGGCCCTGTTTTCATTTCTGATTCTTTTAACGTACCAAATTGTATCTTAACATTATATGAACTTTTTATCAAGAATAAGTTGAGCGATCCCCGCGGAAGCGCTCAGACTGTTTTCCGGACGCCGATGCATTTCCCGCCGGCCATAAAGCATCTCGGGACCCTTTTCCCGATATCGCAGACCAGCTCATAATTGAATCTTCCGGAAAGAGCTCCCAGCTGCTCCGCGCTGATGAATTCTTCTCCCTGGGAGCCCAGAAGAACGACCTCGTCTCCCCTTGCGGCCCCTTCGATCTCCGTCACATCGACCATAAACTGGTCCATGCAGACCCGCCCTAAGATCCCGGCCCGCTTTCCCCGGATCAGGACATGACCCTTTCCTGAAAGAAGCCGGGGATAGCCATCCGCGTAGCCGACCGGAATGGTAGCGACCCGCATCTCCTTATCCGCGGTAAAGGTGCCCCCGTAACTCACCTTCGAGCCGGGGGAAAGGTCCTTGACGAAGCTGATATGGCTGACAAGCCGCATGACCGGCAGGATGCCTTTCACTTCTTCTGCGATTTCATCCGAAGGAAGAAGGCCGTAGAGCGTGATGCCCGCCCTGGCCATATCAAGATGCGCTTCCTTCAGGCGGAAAATGCCCGCGCTGTTGCTGGTGTGGCGGATCGGGATCCGGACGCCGTCCTTCTTCAGCTTGTCTGAAAAATCAAGATAACGCTCAAGCTGACTTTGGGCCGGGGCGATGGAAGGCTCGTCCGCCTGGGCGAAATGCGTGAACAAGCCCTCGATGACAATCGAAGGAAGGACGCTGATCGTCTTGATCTCCTGAATCGATCTTGTGTTGTCCGCGAATCCGATCCGGCTCATTCCCGTATCAAGGGCTATGTGAATATAAGCTTCTTTCCCCAATTTTACGGCAAGATCGGAGATCCCGGCCGCGGTATCAAGGTCAAAAACCGTAAAGCGAATATCCTGTTCGATCATATCTTTCCAGGATTCACAGAAGGCGTAGCTAAGAAGCATGATCGGCTTTTTAATGCCGCCCCGCCGCAGCTCCAGCGCCTCCTCCGCGGCCGCGACCGCGAAGCCCCAGAGATAAGGCCGGTCCTCCAGGAGGCGGGCGATTTCCAGCGCCCCGTGGCCGTAGCCGTCCGCCTTGATGACAGCGGCCAGTTTGGCTCCGGGAGAAAGCTTCCGGTACATCGTATCGAAATTGAAGGCCAGCGCGTCGAGGTCGATCTCGGCGCGGATCCTTTGAAATTGTTCCATGTTCGTTCCTCTTATAGTCAGGAAGCTTCCGCATTCCTTTATTTGCGCGAAAAAGCATAGCATATTTTACCGCCAAATGCAAGTTCAGTTCCCTGATGAAGCCTTCAAATTCTGCCGCGGCAAAACGAATGCAGCAGTTTTCTTCCCCTTTCTATTAAAAAATGAAATTCTTCCCTGCGGAAATATGCAAGAAAGAGAACCAGGTTGGATAAAACCGCGCTGATAAAGCCTTTGACAAACAGGTTTGTCCAGCTGGGAGCTGAAAAAGCCCGGCATACATAAGATAGCAGCCCCGCAGTGAAGACAATCAGGAAGATTGCGATGAAGCAGTCCCGGTAGTAGCCGAAAGGCTGCATCCGGAATCCGCGCCGATAGAGGACATAGGCGTCATACCACCAGGTCGTCAGGGTCCGGCTGGCAATGGAGCCGATAATCACCCCGGAAACGCCCAGATACCGGACCAGGATAATGGAGATCAGGAGATTCAGAAGCGCGGAGATGAGCGGTCTTAATTTCCCATAGACAAAAAGCCCCGCCGCGGTCCGGTAGATCTGTACCATGTTCTGAAGATACAGGGAGGCAAAGTTCAGGACGATCACGGACAGGGTAAAATCAGACAGCAGGTACTGCTCCCCGATCCACAGGGAAATGAAGGGCTGGAAAAGGATCCGGAAGCAGACCGAACAAAACACCAGGATCCAGGTATTCAGGAGATTCAGGCAGCGAAAGATAAACTCATTCTTTTCCGGGCTTTCCGACGCGTAAAGATTCCCGATACTGGAAGCGAAGGCCTGGAAGGCTCCCTGCAGGATCCGGCTTACGACCTGAACGATCAGGGTGTAGTTATCGTAAAGCCCAACCATAAATACGCTGATATTGGAAGAAATGACAAGATTGTCAGTTGACGTCCCGACGATCGAACACAGGCGGTAAAGGGAAGAGGCGTACACCTGCCTGAAAATGCCGCACCTCTCTTTCTCTGTCAGCTTCCTGGCAGGCTCTTTCAGATAGGGATAGTTCCTGTCCGCGGCAGCGGCGGTTACGACATTCTGCAGCGCGTCGCAGACAACGGCTATAAGCGTATAGATAAGAAAGGAACGGGTCGCGAAAAGAGCGATGATCTGGCATGCGTTCATCCCGATCTGCACCGCGTAGACGCCCAGGTCGTAGAGGTACCTCTTCTGGTCCGCTATGAGAAGGACTCCCTTATAGGCGAAAAATTCATAGGAAATAACCGTCTGGGCCAGATAGAGCAGATAATAGAGGTAGATATTGACCTTATCGCCCGCCCCGGTCATCAGCTTCGGGAGCAGGGGCAGCAGAAGAAGGCCCGCAGCCAGCATCAGCGCCCCGATCACGCGGTAGACTTTCCTGAAAAAAGCCATGATGGCCGCTGCCGTTTCCGTATCATTTTCCGCCAGGGGCTTATAGAGGCTGTAGGTGACCGCCGTTGAAAAACCGAGCTCCGAAGCGCTCAGGATCGTAAGGATATTGGCGTAAAGGCTGGAGATCCCCAGGTATTCCTTTCCCAGAATATGAATAAAAACCGTCCTGCAGAAAAAACGCAGAACATTGTTCAGAAGCTGGCCGGAGAGGGAAGCCGCCATATTTCTGATCGAATTAGCTGTCCGTCCCATTTATCACCTCTTCGATTCTTCCGCAAAGCAATCCATCCTGGAAGCGGCGCCCCTCTTCAATGACGGACGCATCCACCCCCTCCCAAAGAGCAGCTTCCAGCGCCTCCAGAACCCTTTCGGGCCTGTCTCTGTGCGTGAGGCAGCGCTCCGGACAGCCGATCTTCCGGAAGAAAAAACGCACTTTGTCATCCCAGCAGATGGCGGCCGAAGGAATTCCCAGCGAAGCCGCCGCGATATGGCTGTGGAGGCGGAAAGAGATGATCCCCCGAAACTGTGCGATGACTTCCGGAAGCTCCCCGGGCTTTGACGGAATCGCCGCCATGCAATCCTCCGGCCTTCTGCCGAGCCTGCCGCAGATGTGCTCCGCGAAGCAAAGATCGGAGACCCCTCCGTTGACAAACAGTTTCCAGCGGACGCCCCTCTCCTCCAGAAGTCCTATGAGCCGAAGCCAGAAAGAGGCGGCCTGCCGGGCGGAAATCCTCTCCGTATCCGGATACATGACGCCGAGGCCGATCACCCGGCTCCCCGCGTTTTTTTCCAGCCCGTAACGCGGGCCGCACCAGAGCGCGGGGTCAAAGCTTTCAACTGCTTCCCTTTTCCCCTTCAGATAGAGCCTGTTGAGCAGGGAAACGTCATCCCTGCAGGATATAAGCCTTACATTGGGAGAAAGAAGGGCGGCGCCAAGCCTTTCGCGGACTTCCCGGCTCACCGAAGGCCCCGTCCCGCAGGCGTTCAGGAATACAGGCACGCCCTTCTCCTCGAAGACTCTCAGATAAGCTTCCATAATCAGGGCGTACGAATCCATCAGCAGCTGGCCCCCCGCAAAGACCGCAAGATCGCATGCAGCCTCCCGCGCCCGCTCGATCGCGGCCCGGTTATCTTCCATCCGGATCGCAGAAGACAACAGCTGTTTATCGACGATCCTGTATTTGCTGACCAGGCGCCGCAGGATCAGGCGGCGGCGGTTGACGTTCAGCTGCCGCATGCTTACGCCCGCCTTCCGGCCAAAAGACTTTCGATCCAGGAGATCAAAGATCTCGATCTCAGCTTCCGGAAAATGAAGACCAAGCCGCCAGGCCGCGCATTCGCAAAGCAGCCCGTCGCCCAGATTATCCGAATAATAGCTTCCCAATACCAGTATCTTCATACGCATCCGCCTTCTATCTCTCAAAGGAAGACTTCCGCGGAAACGTTTCCTCAAAAGCAGCCATAAGTCTCGCTTTTGTCTCTTCAAAATCTTTAATCGTATGCTCATCGCTGAGGCAGATCGCCTTGTACTGCCGGCTGCCCAGCGCGCTTATGATATCAGCCGTTTCCTCTCCTATCCGGAATACCCTTCCGAATTTTCTCTTATTATAAGGATGAAAATCCCCCTTCAAAAGCTGCCAGTATTTCAAAGAAGCGTGGCTCATATCCGACTCGCTCCTGAAGCGATTGCGGCAGGTCTCATCCATCCATTCCGCCTCCGCCTCCCATACATCCGAAAAGGTCTGCTTCCGGTAAGCCTGGGGCAGGTGATGGACGTTAAGGCCGAAAAAATGACGGCAGCGGAATAAACCCATAAGAAGATTCCGGAAAGAAATATGGGGGGTATTCAGAGAATACCACAAAGCGCGATGTTCTTTTCGGTTCGGAAGGCGTTCAAAATGCCTGTTGGCGAATATGATGTCATTGACCACTATGTGGTTATAAAGGATCCGCTCGCAGAACTCCGGAGGCCTCTCCTCGATGCAGTCGCAAGGGAGCCCTCCGATAAAAAAATCCTCCGGCCTCGTGGGCGCGGCAAGAAAGAAATCATCGTTAAAATAGACAAATTGATCGCCCAGCCCCGGGATCCGATGCAGATTCAGCTCAATCGCGTTCGAATTAAAAGTGGGAAGGTAATCCGGCGGAATAAAAACTTCATGGCTTACCAGATGCAGCTTCGGCGCTGAAAGATTCAGCCAGTCGGGAACCTGGCCGCAGCTGACAAAATGCACTTTATTGACCCAGGGTGCGTATTGTTCCGCCGCGCGGAACCAGTAGGGAAGCAATCCCCAATCCCGGTATCTCTCCCCGGAGGCGTCTATATGAGAATCTTCTCTTCCGGGCAGATAACTGTTTTTTAACCTCTGCCACTCCCGGTCGCTTCCATCGACCCAGGTTATCACAAAATCGATTTTGTTATTCATCGTTCCATTCATCTTCTTCATAATCCCCTGTCCAATAGCGATAGCTTGCGTGGGGAACCTGCATCAGCTGCATTAAAACCGGCTGAAGCTCATCCGGCGTCCAGAAGCGGTAGCTCGCCTCATAGCGTTTCACCATCCTAAGCAGAGAAAGGCCCAGGAAGAAGAAGCCCGAAAAACAGACTTCAACCGTTCCGCAGACAGACATCGCGTAAAGGAATGCCGTCAGCGCCAGCTCATCTTCCTTCATCAGACGGCTTCCCTGGAAAAGTTCCTCGTATAAGCTTTGAAAAATGCTTTTGCCGCTCTTTTTTTTCATTTTCCTGTAAGTCCGGGGCCGTACTATACGGAAGGCGTCCGTTACGATCCAGAAGAAAAGCAGCAATCCTATGACGCCGTAGTCAAGGAGCACCTTGAGCAGGCCGTTCTGCGCGTTTCCCCATCCCAGAACGGAGGAGACATAGGTGCTGTTGATCCCATGTCCATAAAGAGGCTTTTGAGAAATCGCCAGGATCGCGACCGCAAAGGCGAAGCTCCTTCCCGTCAGCGTAAGGTTTCGGTGAAAGAAATGCTCGATAATAAAGGCAACCGGCTTAAACCTCGTAAACAGATCCATGTGAATGACGGATACGGAGATGATTCCCATAAAAAGGCAGTAAAAATAAGGGTTCGAAAACAGGCGGGCGGCAGAAGGCATTTTCTTAAAGAGCAGATAAAAGAAGGCGAGTGCTATACAACCGGCAATGCCCGTAGCGCAGTCCGTAATGACGCAGATGAACAGGGTATAGGCAAAAGCCAAAACGCCTTTCCTTTTGATGACGCCCCCATACTCGGACGAGCTCCAGTAATACTCAGATAAATGCCAGTAATAAAGCGCCAGAAAAAGCATGTGCACATAGCTGATCGTGAATTTATTTCCGATCAGATAATCCGGTATCCCGCTGCTGACGCCGATCCCGCGGGTTCCGCTAAAAAGCACAATCGAATCTCCGATCAGCAGGAAACAAAAGCAAAAGGAAAAGACGCTTTTTAGAACCTCTTCCTTTGAATAGCGGGCGGCCAGCGCCCGGCATCCCCAAAACAAGACAAGGTAAATAGAGCCGGTCAGCAGCGCCGTGGCCAGCCTCATGGACAGGCCGTGATTCAAAAACGTCGCGGCCGCCGTGTACAGCAGATAGACGATGTAGAGGCGGGAATTCATGAGAAATCTTTTGGACTGCCTGATGCATATGAGCAGGAAAACGGACAGCAGCAGGAAAACGCCGCGGATGACATTGTTTTGATGCAGGCTTAACACGGAAAGACTGATCAGCATCAGGCACATCAGAAAAACGATAATTCGAACCTTATTTATGCGCAGCATCTTTCTCCTTATCCTCACAGGCAGCAGGCTGCCTGGCCGTTTTAAAGCGCATATCTCCCGGCAAAGGCAGCGTCAAGATTCAAATAGGAAAGAAACATAACGATCCGATAAAGCTTCCTGAGCCTTCGGTCATTTTTCCAGCTGCCCCGATACCGGACGATATTCTCGTGACACCTGCTTTGAATAAACCTTAACTCCTCGTCCTCCGGGGAACCGATCATTAGAAGCGTATCAATAGAGGCCGCCAGAAGCTTTGATTCCGCTGCCGGAACGCATGCGGGATGCCGCTTCCGGATAAAGGCAAGCCCCTCCTCCGCGAAGCGCAGATAACTCAGCTTCCGCCTGTCGAACCCGGAATGCAGGATGCTGCCGGGCCGCATGCGGTAATAATACAAAGCCTCGTCGATAAAGCAGCCTTTCTGAATCCCGGAAAAAAGCTTATAAAAGATTCCCAGATCCTCGTACAATTCCCCCTCCGGATAGCGGAGCCCCTTGAACAGGTGCCGATCGTAAAGCTTCATGCAGGCGCTGACGAAAAAAGGCACGCCGACAAGCGCGGCGTCCAAAAGCCCCTCCGTATCCAGAATCTGCGGAACCGAAGGATTCGGGGGTTCTTCTGAGAAGGAATCCTTTTTGAACGTCTTGTGAGCGCAGATCGAGATCTGTGAAGCAGTCTTTTCTTTCGCCTCCAGCAGGCGTTCCAGATAGCGGCGGTTTACGAAATCATCGCCGTCGATAAACGTGATGCTCTCTCCCAGCGCCCTGTCTATACCGGCGTTCCGGGCTTCCGATATGCCTTTGTTCTCCTGATGGACGACGATGATCCGCCTGTCCTTTTCGGCGGCCCTGTCGCATATTTCCCCGCTTCCGTCCGTTGACCCGTCGTCAACCAGGATCAGCTCGAAGGAAGCGCAGGTCTGTTCCAGAACGGAACGGATGCAGCGTTCAAGAAAGGGTGCCACGTTATAGACAGGCACCACCACGGTTACAAGGCCCATGATAACCCTCCGTTACTGCCGATAGAGTTTCTTCAGTTTCGTAAGCGTCTCCGTCATTCCATAGCCCTGACCGGATAAGGCCGCCGCATAAGCTTCCCGCTCCCCTTCCGGCTTCCGCCCCAGGATCTCCGCGGCCCAATGAGCCTCCCCGGCCGACAGGGGAAGAAGCGCCGCCCTGTCCGTTATGCGGATCCGGGAATCGATTGCGTCTGAGAAAATGCAGGGCAGCCCGGAAGCCTGGGCTTCGATTCCGGCCAGCGGAAGACCCTCATAGAGGGAAGGCATGACAAAGACATCGAACGCGCTGTAAAAAGGCGCGCTGTCATCCGTACTTCCGGCAAAGATAACGGAATCTTCGATACGATAAGAAGCGCACAGGGCGCGGATTTCCTCCTCCCGCTCTCCTTTCCCGACCAGCAGCAGCCTGGCCTCCGGCCTTTCTTTCAGGATTTCCCGGAAGATTTTCAGCAAAAAGGGATGATTCTTCTGCTCGGAAAACCGCCCGACATGGCCGATCAACAAGACGTCCCCAATATGGTAACGCTCCCGCAAAACTTCCCGCTTTTCTTTCGAGAAACGAAAACGTTCAGCGTCGATGCCGTTTTCCAGGATCAGCGCCCCTTTCGCCTTCCGCTTTCCGAACATCCACTCCGCAGCCGCCTGGGAGCAGGCGACCCGCCTGTCCGCCGCCAGGTTGACAAGGATCCGGAAGAGACGGTTCTCCAGCGGATGGTATCCGTTCCCGTTATGGCTGTGGACGATCACGCGGGCCCTCAGGAAAAGGCAGAAGGGGAAGACATAGAGGATCTCCGACGCGGCGCCTGTCTCCAGATGGATCCAGTCATAAACCTCTCCGCGCTCCCGATAGAATTTCAGGAGATCAGCCAGGCAGCGAAGCGGATTTCTTTTGTACTTTTCAATAAAATGAAAATGTCCGGGCTCTCCGTAAAATTCCTCGATCTCTTTCTGAAAGACGCAGTGATCCGCGCCGTGAACCAGAAAATCATATCGAAACGCCTTCGGATCGGAATGGATCGTCACATTCCGGATAAAGGTCTCCACCCCGCCCATGCGCTCCGTAAGGCCGATAACCAGAACCCGCTTTGGTTTTTCCTCTTTCATTTCAATCTCCGCATCAGCAGGTAGAGCTTTTGATAAGGAAGCTTCACTTTGAAAAGCCTTTTTAAGAAGCCCGTCTTCCATCGGGACTTCAGGAAATCATTCCTGAGGCTTCCCGGATCCCTTATATAGGCGGAAAGCGCTTTGGGGGCCGCAAGCCGGCTCGTCTCCTTCTCATCGATAAAGCGAAAATCCCCGAACATGGCAAGCATCCGCCCGGAAGGATCGGTCCCCGCATGATAAAGCTCCCTGAAGAGCAGCTTCGGAGAAAAATCCCCGGAAGAAAGAAAAGGATGGGCGCTTATCTGCCGGCAGAAATCCAGCGCGCCCCGCTGCAGCGCTTCAAGAGGCTCCTTTTCCGATGCGGATCTGCCGTCAGAGGCATACTCATAAGGAAGGCGGACGGCGCGCGCGCCTTCGCTTCCATGCTTTTCGTAACGTTCCACAGAGCCCTTCTGCTCCGGAAAGAGCGTTTCAAAAAGTCCCACGAAGCTCTGCCGGCAATCATAATCCTTCGGATTCTTCTTGAAATCAAAAAGATAACCTGAAAGGTCAAGATCCTTCCTGTATTTTTCGTTCCTTTTATAATAATCCGCCAGCCCGACGTAATAACCCTTAATAGAAGCGGGAATCCCAAGCTCGTCCAGCGCGTCCAAAAGGAAGCGCTGCATGCTTCCGGACCAGCCGATATCAACGATTCCAAATCTCCCGCCGACCCCCTGCTCCTTCAAATAATCAGAGAGCAGGGAAAACTCTTTTTTTGAGTTTTCAAGAATAGCCGGTCTCAGCTCTTCAAAGAGGGCGCGGAGCCCTTCATTTTCCGAAAGCCCCTTTCGCTCAAAGCAGCTCCCCGCTTCAAAGCCATGTGAAGCCGCAAGGGGGAGGTATTCCGTAAGGGGGAGGCCGATCCCGTCGAAAAAGGAAGACAAAGGAACCCGCATGGAGGGAGTCAGCATATCCAAAAGCCATTCGTAACGGCAATGCAGCCAGAGGGTCGGAACCCGAAGGCTCCGCCGGGAAACTTCAAGGTAAGCGCTTCTGATCCCGCCCTCCCCGCAGCAGATGTCAAACGCCTCTTTCATCAGGAAGCCGTCCCGGGACAGAAAGAACAATGTCCCAATTCCATCCCTGCGCGCGTTTGCGGCAATCCAATTCACATATCCCCAGAGAAACATCCCGAAGCAGGCGAAGCCGAACTCATAATAGGGATCGCCGCAGGAGATATGATTGTTGATAAAAGCCTTCAGAACCCTTTCCTTAAGGCCGGCCTTCGGATCCATCCGAACGAAGTCAGACCTTATGGTCCGGGCCGGAATATGGATCGCTTTGATCTTCATTTTCCGGGGGATCCGGAAATCCGACTCAAACGAATCCCCGATATGAATCCAGCTGCCCGGCCGGATCTGCTCGCGCCGTCTCAGCTCGGCGAACAGGCGGCCGGTCCTCTTTGTCAGGCGGAAGCGGGAGGAGACATAGAGCCCGTCACAGTCCTGAAGACCGAACGCGCTTAAAAGCTCGGTCATGAAAGCTTCGGGCAGATAGATATCGCTGATGAAGAAGACCCGCTTCCCGGCCTCCCGGCAGCGCCTGTAGAGCAGCTGCATTTCCGGAGAGACCGTGATAAAAAGCCTTTCGGCCGAAAGCTCCCGGTCCGCGAGCTCATCCCGTTCAGCCGGCGAAAGGCCGGGGTAAGAC
>JAILID010000100.1 GCA_024695465.1 Lachnospiraceae bacterium
TCCTGCATTGCATAATTCCCGCTTTTTCTCCCTCCAACCAGTCCAAAAAGCAATGCAGACACCCCCATCGCCCTCCTGCATTGCATAATTCCCGCTTTTTGCCTCTCCAAGCGCCGCAAAATTCAAAACAGCTGCCCCGGCAGGTCCGAAGCAGCTGTCTCTTCCTAAAATATGATCATTTTCAGTGTTACTCGACGTCCTGCAGCGCCGCGAAGTTCTCCTCGCCGGTGCGGATCTTGACGACCCTGCTGACCGGGTAGACAAAGATCTTGCCGTCGCCGATGTGGCCGGTGTAGAGGGCCTTCTTGGCTGCCGCGACCACGTCGTCCACCGGGATCGCGCTGACGACGACCTCAAGCTTGACCTTCGGAAGGAGGGTCGCATCGATCTCAACGCCGCGGTAGCGGTCGCCGGAACCCTTCTGGATGCCGCAGCCCATGACCTGGGTGACCGTCATGCCGGTAACGCCGAGGTCGTTCATCGCGCGCTTCAGCTTATCGTAACGGGAGAGTTTCGCGATGATGACAACCTTGGAGATGCCGGTGTGCATTTCCGGGATGTCCGCAGCGTCCTCGCGGACCACCGGGACGGCCGCATTTTTCTTTGCATCCGAGGCGGCCTCGTAGTTGTCCTCACCAAGGTTTGTGTTTTCATTGACCGACATCGTCATCGTGTTGGAGATATCCATGATCGCGAAGCCCGCATAGGCCGACGGAAGACCATGCTCCTTGACGTCGAGACCCATGATCTCCTCTTCCTCCGTTACCCGGAGACCGACTGTCTTCTTAATGATGAGGAAAGCGATGTAAATCGTAACCACCGTCCAGAGCGCCGTCACGAACATGCCGCCGAGCTGCTTGCCGAGCTGCGAAAAGCCGCCGCCGTAAAAGAGTCCTTCCTCGATGCCCGCCACCGCGAAGCCCGGAGCAGAGCTTGTCGCGAAAAGACCGACCGCGATTGTGCCCCAGATACCGTTCAGCATATGCACCGCCACGGCGCCGACCGGATCGTCTACGTGCGTAACGTTATCGTTGAACCAGACGCCGAAGACGACCAGGAGTCCCGAAACCGCACCGATGATCGCGGCGCCCGCGCAGTCCGCAACGTCGCAGGGAGCGGTGATCGCGACCAGGCCCGCCAGGGAGGCATTCAGACACATGGAAACGTCGGGTTTGCCGTATCTGATCCAGGTGAAGATCATGCACACGACCGTCGCCACCGCCGGGGCAACCGTTGTCGTGAGAAATACAGAGCCGAGCGTCGGAACATCCGTCGCCGCGGCGCCGTTGAAACCGTACCAGCCGAGCCAGAGGATGAAGACGCCCAGCGCGGCGATGACCAGGTTGTGGCCGGGAAACGCATTGACCTTCGTGACCTTGCCTTCCTTATCCCTGTCGAACTTGCCGATTCTCGGCCCGAGCATCCAGGCGCCGATGAATGCGCAGATGCCGCCGACCATGTGGATGCAGTTGGAACCCGCGTAATCATGGAAGCCCCACTGGGCGAGAAAGCCGCCGCCCCAGGTCCAGTGCGCCTCAATCGGATAAATGATCGCGGAGATGATCGCCGAGTAGATGCAGTAACTCGAAAACTTCGTCCGTTCCGCCATGGACCCGGACACGATCGTTGCTGTCGTCGCGCAGAACACAAGGTTAAAGACGAAAGAAGAATAATCGAAATTCCCATAGTTCGTGAACACATCGAAGCTGAAACCGCCGATGAACCCATGCAGGAGGTTTGGACCCAGCATGAGGGACGCGCCGCAGATAAACCACATCACGGTGCCGATACAGAAATCCATCAGGTTCTTCATGATGATGTTGCCCGCGTTTTTCGCCCTTGTAAAACCGGCCTCGCACATCGCGAACCCTGCCTGCATCCAGAAGACGAACGCAGCTCCGATCAGAAACCATACGGCAAATATCTCGCCGTCCAATACTTTTAAAATTTCCTCAGTCATACTCTAACCCCTTTCAAAAGAAAAAGAGCCATCCCGCGCGTAAAGACCACATCATTGCGGAATGACTCTTATGGATTTATCAGGTTCTGGTACCGGTTCCAGTTTCCTTGAAGATAAAGAAAAAGCGCCTTGAATATCAGATAATATTCAAGACGCCCTTGCCTTATGGGCGAAATTATACATACGTTAATCGAATGTGTCAAGACATAATTTTAAAATATTTTATCTTTGGCCGATCCTGCCCTTTCCGGACTGGAACCTGTCGCGGCTCTGCTTCTCAGCCGGCTTAACCGTAATCTCACCGGCTTTCTCAAGAGCGTGCTTCGTGATAAGGGGACCGAAAAGCTCGTAGATGAGGACGCCGAACAAGGTCACATTCCTTATGATGGAGCCGTCAGCTTCGCCCAGAGCCATAGCCTGATTACACATGCCGAGAGCGACGCCGGCCTGCGGCAGCAGTGTAAAGCCGAGATATTTTCGGACATTCTCGTCGCAGCCCATAGCTGTGCTCGATACGCCGGCTCCCATGTATTTTCCGAAAGAACGCATCAGGATATAGATGACGCCCACCAGGATATACTCAAAATGGGCAAAAACCCCCAGTTCAAGCGCCGCGCCGCTTAAAACGAAAAAGGTGGCGTTTAATGGCGCCGTCCACTTTTCCGCCCTTGCCATGATGTCCCCGGAAAACTCGCTCGCGTTGCAGAACACGGTTCCCAGCATCATGCAGACCAGAAGTGATGAGAAAGATATCGTCGCTCTCCCGACCGGGATCTTCAGATAGGAAAGCGCGATTGTCATCAATACGAACGTGATCGTCATGGAAAGGCGGTTTGTATTGGAATAAAACAGCTTTTCAAGCTGGGTCATAATATAACCCATGAGAGCGCCCAGGGCAATCGAGAAGATAATCTCCAGGATCGGATTGACCACGACGGAATACAGGTCAAGATTTCCGCCCTGAATCGCCTGGGCGATACCGAAGCAGACCGAAAAGATTACAAGGCCCACCGCGTCGTCCAGGGCGACAATCGGCAGGAGCAGCCTTGTCAGGGGGCCGTCCGCTTTATACTGGCGCACGACCATAAGCGTCGCGGCCGGAGCCGTTGCCGATGCGATCGCTCCGAGCACGATCGCCGACTCAAGGGAAAGGATCCCGTCTCCAAGAAGAAAATGAAGTCCGACCATGGAAAGCGCGACGATGATCGACGCCGCGACTGCCTGAAAAATGCCGATTACCACCGCAGCCTTTCCGGTATGCTTCAGCTCGGAAAGCCGGAACTCGCTGCCAATGGAAAAAGCGATAAAGCCAAGCGCCGCGGTATTGATGAGCTCCACGCTCTCAATGGACTCATAGGAGACAAAGCCGAGACCTTCGATCCCGATTCTTCCGAGACCATAAGGCCCGATCAGAAGGCCGGAAATCAGGAAAGCAGTCACATCCGGGAAATTAAGACCTGCCGCCTTGAATATACGGGTAAACATCAAGCCCGCAAAAAGCGCTACCGAAACAGATAAAAAAACGTTCATAATTCTTCTCCTCGCACCATGTATATACATTTTCGCAAACAGAAGGTATTATAGAACTTGTTTTTCTATATGTAAAATGCTATTATTGGATATATTTCATACTCAAAAAGGCATTCATAAGGCGTTTTACAATCATGACCATACGACATTTAAAAATATTCATTACCGTTTACCAGAAGGAAAGCATAACAAAAGCCGCGGAAGCCCTGCACATGACGCAGCCCACCGTCACCCGGGCGATTCAGGAGCTCGAAGAGCATTATGCGCGTCAGCTCTTCGAAAGAATCCACCGCAAGCTCTACATTACGGAAGCCGGCAAACGTCTCTATCCCCAGGCCCTGCACATCGCCGCCGCCTTGGATCAGATGGAAAAAGATATGACCGGATGGGACGAATCGGGGAGCCTGCGCATCGGCGCGGGAACCACTTTGGGCTGCGTCCTTCTTCCTCGCGTTCTCTCCGAATTCCAGAAAATACACCCGCTTCTCACGCTTCGAAGCATCGTAACGGACAAGACCCACCTTCAGTCGATGCTCCTGCACAATGAGATCGATTTCGCCCTCATTGAGGGAGCGCCTGAAGAACCGTCGCTAAAAAAAGTGTATATCGGGAAAGACCGAATGATTCTGCTTCTTCCGAAAAGCCATCCGTTAAGCATAAAAGATGAAATTACCATCCAGGATATCTCGGAACAGCCGATTATCGTCAGTGAAGAGGGATCCGCCAGCAGGACCTTTATGGAGAACCTCTTCTCAATCCACGGCCTGCGGCTGACCCCCGTCATGGAAAGCGGCAGCATGCCCGCGATCCTGCAGGCCGTCCAGGCGGGAATCGGGATCGCGCTCATACCTGAAAAGATAGTCGCTCTTTTTGGAAAGAAAGATTCCCTGACGGAACGAAACCTTCCCTATGAACTGCTGGTACGGGAAAACCATATCGTATGGCATGAAAACAAATACATCAGCAAATCCTTGCGGGAATTCATCGAACTGGTCAGGGAATGCGGAGCAAAGGCGCTGGCCTGACAAATCAGAGCAGCGCCTACCCGGGCTTTATTCGTCCGAAACGATAATCAGGTCGCTCAGCGCCCGGGTAAAGGATATATACATCTCATTAGGCGTCATCTTGCCGGCAGCCGCATATACCCTGTCGAATTCGATGCCCTTCGCCTCGTCGACATAGATACGCGCAATCCGTCCCCTGCCGATCTTGTCGCCAACCAGGCCCCGGAGCTTGTCCCCCAGCTTATCCATCCGCAGATAGGATTCCTTCCGGATGCATCTGGGCACCAGGATCGCAACGCGCTCATCCTTAATGTCGAGGGCTGACAAATCCTTCTCCAATTCGTTTCTGGCCAGCTTTCGGACAGTCGAACCATCCACCCCGATCTCCCGTATATCCATCCCGAAGCGCTCATTGCAGAAGCGGGTCACCTGATTGCTGTTCCGGTAATTCTCATTCAGCCTGTATTCATACGATTGGAATAGGGTATCCAGCTCCTTCCAGTCGGAAATCCCCCTTCCGGGCTTCAGCAGCTGGTTCGTATCGCCGTAAATATTAAATACCACGTTCCGCTGATTCAAATCATAGATAAGGCGGTATTCATTCAGCGCGAGATCCTGGCCCTCGTCCACACACAGAAAGCGGGATGACCCATTCGCGCGGGCATAGAAACGCATCGCGAATAAAAGGGCCGCGTAGAGATCATAGCGATGCCAGTTTTGTTTGATCCGGCCGATCTTCTTCTCCTTTTTAAAAGCAGCCGCGGCCTCGTCAAAAACCATCCGGAAGGTCCTCTGAACTGAATATTCATTCGTTTTCTCCAGAAGATATTGAATCGCCCCTCTTACGTCGTCCCCGTAGGTTTCTTTCTCAAGCTCCTCAAGCTTTTTCTTTTTCTCTTCCGCATCGTTTTGGAGCTTCCGGCCCTCCTCCCTGTAGCCCTCCAGCGTATTAAAGCTTTTTGAACACTGCTTCACCTCCTCCCGGACGCCGCCGACATAAACGGACGTATTCTTCATCCAGGAATAGATATCCTCGCCCGACAGGTTTTCAAGGATCCGGGAGAATATGGCGTCCTGTTCTTCCTGGAGCCGGCGGGCAGCTTCCACCTTCTTCTTCAGCTCCCCGATTCTTTCATTGAGTTCACCTAATTCCGACAGGCCTCTGAAGACAATCGTTGGATGCTGCACAAGCTCCCTCTCAAATAACGCGTCCGCAAGCTGGTTTTCCAGTTCGGAATGGATCCGATAGGTCTCGGAGATAAAGCTGACGATCTTCGAGTAGATCGCCGGCAGCTTCTTCTTCACGTAGAGGCCGAAGAGCTGATCCGCCTCGGCAAGCTTCTCTTTAAGGGCGCTGAATTGCTTTTCATTTTCATGCATGTTTTCCCTGGCGGACGCGGCAGCCTGATCCTTCTCTTCCACAACGGAATATAAAGACTGCACCTCGAACCTGAGCTTTTTCATGACTTCCGCATCAGAAAAATCAAGTTCGCGTTCCGGCTGCTTCATCGCCTTCGCAAGACGCGCATAGTCGCCGGAGAGGAGATTCCTTTCCTGAAGGACCTTTTGATAAGCCCCGTCGAAATCCGAACGAAAGCGGTCTGAATAGACGTAATTGACGAAAGCCTCCGGAACATTGTTTTCTGAAGCCAAAACGGCCGGCAGCTTCAATGATGAAGAATAGTCCGTCAGCCGGTCCCGGTAATACTCTTCCACCGTAGATTGTTTGACGCCGTCGATAGCAAGACTCTCGGCCAGGCTCCGGGTATGCTTGTTGAAATTGATGCTGGGAGTCAGGATCAGCGTCTGGCCGGCGATGGCGTTTTGCCCCATCTTGTACTGAAGGGCCGCAATGCGATGATACATTACCATGGTTTTCCCGGAGCCCGCGCATCCCTGCACCACGATATTCTGCTTATAATCCGTGTCAACGATCCGATTCTGCTTCTCCTGGATCGTCGCCACGATATCAACCAGGTCGCGCTTCCGCCTTCGGTTCAGCATTACCTGGATCAGAACCGGATCAGATCTGTCTTCGCGGAAGATCTGCTTCTCGTCGATCCTGAGATTCGTGTAGCTGAAAAGGGAGGACTTGTCGATATCAAACTGCCGGGATAGCTTGACCTTGTATTCCTTTCCGTCCTTTAGAACCGATTCCGTCTTATAATTGGCCAGCTTCCGCCCCAGATCGCTGAGGAAAGAAATGAAAACCCGGCCGTCTTCCAGTTTCAGATCCTTCAGTCCCAGAAAGAGGGTTTCCGTTTGATCCGCAGCGGTAAGATCGACGCGGTATTGATAAGGCCGCGGCTCTGCTTCGTTCAGCTCGTCAAGGCGCGCGCCGTACTTCTCAATACTTCTCGTTTTAGCAAAATTCAGGCCTCCGCCGCCATTAGGATCAATATCATATTTACCGACATAATCCGGCTGGCTGTGAATATATTCAATCTCTTTACGGATTTCATCCGTTACCGTTTTCAGATGTTCCTTTTCCATCTGAAAAACCTCGCCGGATGTGATAAAGTTATTCTCATCTCCCTCTTCGCTTATGACGGTGACTTCCGGCCGCCCCTGCTTTTTCAAAAGCGCGAAATCCTTCTTCAGGACATAGTACTTCCGGCACTCCGAGCAGTAACCGGACGTCATCCGATAGAACTTTCTCCCCTCGTCTTTTGTCTTGACCGAAGGCAGGATGAAGAGTTCTTTCGAAGAGTGGCCTTCCAGACTGCAGCTCCCTGATTTCGAAATGACCAGGAAATCATTCTCGCCAAGCCTTACGCTTTCCTCATCCTCCCCGTTACGCCAGACTTCCAGCGCTCCTTCCCGGATGCTGTAATCCGGCCTGCTTCTTTTGGCAGGGATTGCTTTGACCTCTTCTTCCTGAGGCGGCTGTTCCTCCCCGGTCTCAGGAATATCCCGGACCGGCATCTGGGAGCGCAGATAAGCCTCCGAAATCTCTCGTCCGTATAAAATGCATTCGATGCCTCTCTCCAGCAATTTTTTCCGGTAAGCATCTGCCTTGGATTCCTCAAGGAAGATGCGATGGCAATCCGGACAGCACAGACAGGAGACGCCAAAAGGAGTCCGAAAGGTCCCGGAAGGATTGTAGCGGAAGCTTTTCCGGAGCAGTTCCCTATTATGAACAGGACAGTTTACCGTGCCGTCAGCTATGGTCAGTACCTCGATCGGGTTCAGGTCATCTCTTACGGCCTCATCCATGTCCAGGTTTTCATATGGGTTCTTTCGGATATCGTTCGTCTCCATCATCAGGTCTCCTGCCTCTCGTTTTTAGAAATCTTTGCTGCCTGTAAACTTGTAAAAGTCCGGATCAGATATAGCTGACCGTCTCCGTAAGCGGCTTCCGGCTGCCGTGATTTGGAAGGGGGCCGGCGCCCTGGGCGGCGTATCCGAGATCCAGGAGCATCAGAATTTCTTCATTTTCCGGCAAATGAAGAGCCTCCGCCGCCTTATCCGGATCAAAGAAGTTGAGCCAGCAGCTGTCCACTCCCTCATCGGCGGCCGCCAGGATCAGATGCGTCGCGACGATAGCCGCATCCTCGACGCCGGAATCGCGTTTGCCGCCGGGATAGGTGAAGACATTGTTCTTGTCGAAGGCCACGGCCAGGACGACCGGCGCGCCGTAGCGGCAGGGCGTAACCCCGTCGATTTTGGCAAGCATCTCAGGGGACTCAATCACATAGATGTGCTGCTCCTGCAGATTCTTGGCGGTCGGCGCGAGACGGCCGGCCTCCAGAATGGCGTCCAGCTTTTCCTTTTCAAGCGGCCGGTCCGAATACTTTTTGCATGAATAACGCTTCCTTATGGTTTCCTTAAACTCCATTGCGATACCTCCTCATAAAAAAACAGGCATGCCGCAGCCGGCGCCATGCCATTATGATCTTTTAAACCGTTTCAACAGCAATTTTACCATACTTTTGTCTTTTCGTGAATAGACATCTGGTAATTATTCCGAACATTGCAAAATGAAATTCCGCAGCATCTTTTTTCCATCCGGCGTAAGGATGGATTCCGGATGGAACTGCACCCCGTATATGGGAAATTCTCTGTGCCTGACCGCCATGACCTCGCCGTCTGCCGTCAGAGCCGTAACCTGAAGTTCATCCGGGATGCTGTCCGGATCCGCTGAAAGGGAGTGGTAGCGCGCCACGGGAGCGGTCTTAGGGCAGCCCGCAAAGAGCGGGCAGCGGACGTCAAGCTCCACCTCGGACTGTTTTCCGTGCATCAGCTGCTTCGCGTAAGTCACCGTCGCGCCGAACGCGGCGCAGATAGCCTGGTGTCCCAGACAGACGCCAAGGATCGGGATATCATGTATCTTGTTTACGACTTCCATGATGACCCCCGCATCCTCCGGCCTGCCGGGACCGGGCGAGAGAATGATGCGGTCCGGCTTCAGAGCCTGAATCTCTTCCGCGCTCATCTCGTCATTTCGAATTACTTTGATATCCGGCTGAATCTCCCCGACCAGCTGGTAGAGATTATAAGAGAAGCTGTCGTAATTATCGATCAAAAGAATCATAAATCCTCCTCCTGCGCAAGTTTCAGGGCCTTTAATGAAGCCCTGGCCTTATTGAGGCATTCCTCATACTCCTTTTCGGGGACCGAATCCGCGACGATACCGGCCCCGCTCCGCACAAACACCTTACCGTTCTTCTTGTAGGCGATCCGTATGGCGATGCAGGTATCCATGTTGCCTGTGAAATCGATGTATCCGATAGCCCCGCCATAGATGCCGCGCTTGTTGTTTTCCAGTTCCCCAATCAGCTGGCAGGCCCGGATCTTCGGCGCGCCGGAAAGCGTCCCCGCAGGCAGCACCGCCTCGATCGCGTCCAAAGCGTCTTTATCTTCGCGGATCTCTCCCCGGACCGTTGATCCGATATGCATGACATGGGAGAAACGCTCGATCGTATGGAGCTTTTCGACCTGCACGCTTCCGAAACGGCTGATTTTGCGGAGATCGTTTCTTCCGAGATCCACCAGCAGGTTGTGCTCCGCAAGCTCCTTTTCATCCGCAAGCAGTTCCTTTTCGAGAGCCCGGTCTTCTTCCTCTGTTTTCCCCCTCGCCCTGGTTCCCGCCAGCGGGAAAGTATGCAGCACGCCGTTTTCCAGCTTCACCAGGGTTTCCGGTGAAGCTCCGGCGACCTCCACATCCGTACCCGAAAAATAAAACATATAGGGCGATGGATTGATGGTCCTAAGGACGCGGTAGGTATGGAAAAGGCTCCCTTCAAAGGGCGCGCTGAGGCGGTTGGAAAGGACAATTTGAAAGATATCCCCCTCCCGGATATGATTCTTCGCCTTTTCAACCATGGCGCAGAATTCTTCCCGGTTAAAGAGGGGGACGACATCCCCCATAAGCTTGCCGCCCGGCTCACTTTTCTTCTTGCCGCCGCGAAGAAGTCCAATCAGGCGCCCCAGCTCCAGAACGCCTTGGCGGTAGCTGGCTTCCGGATCATCAAGGGCTATATTGACAATCAGGATGATCTTCTGGCAGGTATGATCGAAAGCGATCACCTTATCAAACAGCATAAGATCCATATCCCGGAAATGTTCGCTGTCCTCCGCCCGGGTTCTCACGCCAGGCTCGCTGTATCCGAGATAATCAAAGGAAAAATACCCTACCAGGCCCCCGCTGAAAGGGGGGAGGTTGTCAAAACGCGGGCTTTTGAAGGAACGAAGGATTCCGCGCAGATAATCCGACGGATTCGCTTTCAGCTCATCCTGCTCTCCGCTGTCCAAAACGCGTTTTACGCTGCCTTCTATACAGGTGATTTCCATTTTCGGGTCGAAACCAAGGAAAGTGTACCTTCCCCAGGTCTCGTTCGCCTGCGCGGACTCCAGCATGTAACAGTGCCTGGACTCATTTTTCAATATTCTCATAGTCTCGATGGGCGTCGTAAAGTCGGACAGAATCTCACAGCTCAAAGGAAGCACATCATACTTTTTCGCTGCGGCTATCGCCTTTACTTCTTCTATCGTTGGCAGGATTCTCATTCACTATACCTCCATGGTTTTATAAGAAACAGATTTTGCCTCAAAAAATAATACAGCCCCTTGACAAGTCAAAAGATTAAAAGTATTATAACATATAATTTATAGAAAAAACTAATGTATCTTCATTTTCTATAAACGCTCCGCAAGGATGCGCAGAAAAAACCGATGAAGCGGAAGTAACGCGGGATATGGATCGCACAGAGAGCCGGGGTGGCTGAGAGCCCGGCGGACGCCAGCCTGCAAATGGGCCGCCGAGGGCACGGTGAACAAAAGAAAGCTTTGGGTTTTCATTTTCAGTAGCCGCGACGCAGGGCCTGCGTAAAAGGCCGGGAATATGCTCGTATTCCGCAAGAGGGCGCGGCTTTCAGCCGCGAAGCAGGGTGGCACCGCGATTCTTAAGATCGTCCCTGACAGAAACCGGATTCTGTCAGGGACTTTTTTTACGGAAGGATCCGCAGCCCCTGACACTGCACGAAAGGAGTATCCCTATGATCAAAGAAGCAATTTTTAAAATCGTCGCCAAAGAAGACCTCAGCTTTGAAGAGGCCAATGCCGTGATGAACGAGATCATGAGCGGGAAAACCACCGCAACCCAGAATGCGGCCTTCCTCGCCGCCCTCTCAACCAAGAGCGCCCGGGCTGAAACAAAAGACGAGATCGCCGGCTGCGCCTGCGCCATGCGCTCCCTGGCCACCCCGGTCGAGCACCCCGGTATGGAGGTACTGGAAATCGTCGGCACCGGCGGCGACCACGCCGGAACCTTCAACGTCTCCACGACGGCAGCTATGGTGATCGCGGCCGGCGGAATTAAGGTCGCCAAGCACGGCAACCGGGCCGCCTCCTCCCTCTCCGGCACTGCAGACTGCCTGGAAGCCTTGGGCGTCAACATCAACCAGGACCCGGATCTCTGCCGGAAGATGCTTTCGGAGACCGGCTTCTGCTTCATGTTCGCCCAGGGTTACCACAAGGCCATGAAATACGTCGGACCCATCCGCCGGGAACTGGGGATTCGGACGGTCTTCAACATCTTAGGCCCCCTCACCAACCCCGCCCGGCCCGAATACTTTGTCCTCGGAGTCTATGACGAATACCTGGTTGAGCCCATCGCCAAGGTTCTGACGGAACTTGGCGTAAAAAGAGGGTTCGTCGTCTACGGCCGGGACCGGATGGACGAGATATCCGCAAGCGCGCCGACCGGTATCTGTGAAATCAAAAACGGTTACTACCGTTCCTTCACGGTCAAACCGGAAGATTTCGGTTTCATCCGCGGCTCAAAGGACGATATGGTCGGCGGTACGCCGGAAGAAAACGCGGAAATCACAAGAGGGATCCTGAATGGAAAAATCCTGGGAACCAAGAGAAACGCCGTGCTCTTGAACGCCGGAGCCGCCCTCTACGTCGGAGGCGCTTCGGAAACCTTCTCGGACGGAGTCCGAAAAGCTGCGGAGCTCATCAGAAGCGGAAAGGCAGCCGAAACGCTGGAAATGGTCATCCGAGTCTCCAATGAAAAAGAAGCCTGAATCCCTAAAGTCTGTCTTAAAAACCTTCCTTCGAAAACACCTTCATAACTGGCGGGAAAAACGGCCCGCTCCAAAAGAGGATCCTGCCATGAACATTCTGGAAGAGCTGGCCGGCCGGGCCCGGCAGCGGGTGGAAGAGGCGAAAAAAATCCATCCGCTTGAAGAGGTTGCGGCCCTGGCGGAAAGAGCGGCAAAAAACGAAGCGGAAAATAAGCGCTTTGCTTTTGAGAAAGCTCTCCAGAGTCCGGGGATCCACTTCATCTGCGAATGCAAAAAGGCCAGTCCTTCTAAAGGCCTCATCGCGCCGGACTTTCCTTATCTCGCTATCGCGAAAGATTACGAAGCCGGAGGCGCGGACGCCATATCCGTCCTCACGGAGCCGACCGCCTTTCTCGGATCCAATCGCTATCTGGCGGAAATCGCCGGAGAAGTATCGCTTCCGCTGCTCCGGAAGGATTTTACGATAGACCCTTACATGATCTACGAAGCGAAAAATCTGGGTGCTTCCGCTGTCCTCCTCATCTGCGCCCTCCTTTCGGAAG
>JAILID010000108.1 GCA_024695465.1 Lachnospiraceae bacterium
GCGAAGGACGTTGCCGATGGACGGAACGTGGTAAGCCGGGAGCTCCATGACGAACGGAGACGGCTCGCCCGCAAATGCCTTGAACTTCTTCAGCATGATACCGGAAACGACGATGGAGCCGATGCCGATGAAATATGCGGAAGCCGCGATGAGCGGGGACTCGCCGAAGATCGCGCCGGCGATGAGGCCGATGATCGGGAGCTTCGCGCCGCAGGGCATGAAGGTCGTGGTGAACAGGGTCAGCTTTCTGTCGCGGTCATTCTCGATGGTGCGGGAAGCCATGACGCCCGGGATGCCGCAGCCGGTGGCCACGAGGCAGGGGATGAAGGACTTGCCGGAAAGGCCGAACTGGCGGAAGATACGGTCCATGACGAACGCGACGCGGGCCATGTAGCCGATATCCTCAAGGATCGCAAGGAGCAGGAAGAGAACCAGCATCTGCGGGACGAAGCCGAGGACCGCGCCTACGCCGGCGACGATGCCGTCCTGGATGAGGCCGTAGAGAACGCCGCCCTCAGATACGTGAAGCGCGCCGAGAATACTGTCCACCAGGCCGGGAACCCATTCGCCGAAGATCACGTCATTGGTGAAATCCGTAGCCGCGGTTCCGATGGAGACGGACCAGCCGCCCATCGCGATCGCGTACATGAGGAACATAATCCCCGCAAAGATCGGAAGGCCGAGAACCCGGTTCGTGACGATCTTGTCGATCTTGTCAGATACGGACAGGCCGTGCTTCTCGCCGGCCTTCTTGACCGCCTTGCCGACAACGCTGCCGATATAGTTGTATCTCTGGTTGGTGATGATGCTCTCCGCGTCATCGTCCATCTTCTTCTCGACGGCTTCAATCAGCGTCTCCGCTGTCTTCTTGTCAGCCGCGGAAAGGTTCAGCGTCTCGAGAGCCTTGGAGTCGCGCTCGAACACCTTGACGGCGTACCAGCGGAGGAGGCCCTCGTCGACCTTGCCCTTCAGGACATTCTCGATCCCCGAAAGAGCGGTCTCGACGTCCCCGTCGAAAACCGGCGGAAGCGCAGCCGTCTTCTTCTCCCTCGCGGCCCCGGCTGCCATTCTGGCAGCCTCGATGCTGTTTTCATTTTTAAGGGCAGAAATCTCGATCGCCTGGCAGTTCAGCTCGGAGGCGAGTTTCTTGATGTCGATCTGATCGCCATTCTTTCTGACCAGGTCCATCATGTTGACCGCCAGGACAACCGGAATCCCAAGCTCGATGAGCTGGGTGGAAAGATACAGGTTTCTTTCGATGTTGGTGCCGTCGACGATATTTAAGATAGCGTCCGGCTTTTCATTGACCAGATAGTTGCGGGAGACCACTTCTTCCAGCGTGTAAGGCGACAGGGAGTAGATGCCCGGCAGGTCCTGGATGATGACCTCGGGATCGCCCTTCAGTTTGCCTTCCTTCTTTTCGACCGTGACGCCCGGCCAGTTGCCGACGTATTGACTTGAGCCGGTCAGCGCGTTGAACAGGGTTGTTTTGCCGCTGTTTGGGTTGCCGGCAAGCGCGATTTTGATACTCATATGATTCCCTCCTCAAAAAGACTCATTATTCTACTTCGATCGACTCGGCGTCGCCTTTGCGGATCGAAAGCTCATATCCGCGGATATTAAGCTCCATCGGATCTCCGAGTGGAGCCACTTTCCTCACGTAGATTTCCACGCCCTTCGTAATGCCCATATCCATGATCCGGCGCTTAACCGGACCTTCTCCGTGAAGCTTCCTGACCACGCAGGTCTCGCCGACCCTGATGTCCTTCAATGTTTTCATTTTTCCTTCTTCCTTTCCTGCTCTTTACCCGACGATCACCCGCATCGCCATGGACTTGTCAAGCGCTACCCGGCTGCCTTTTACCATAACGATCACGTTGCCGTTGGTATTGCTGACGACCCTGACTTCGGAATCGGCTACAAATCCGAGCTCGGATAAATGCTGCCGAACCTCATCTGAGCCGTTGATTCGAAGAACCTTTACTTCCGCGCCGCTATCAATCATTGCGATTGGCATAGCTAACCTCCTTAGTGGCAACTAATTTTCATATGCGAGTTTAGCACCTCTAACCGACACTGTCAAGATGATTGGCGGAATTTCATCGGGAATCTTTGATAAACCCTGTCTTGCTTAACCTCAGGTTTTATGCTATACTAACTAAAGATCGAAACAAAGGAGAGGAAGTCATGAATTACAACGAATCCTCAGAAGATTATCTCGAAGCGATTCTGATGCTCCGGGAACAGCTCGGAAAGGTTCGCTCGATCGACATCGTATATAAACTTGGATATTCGAAGCCCAGCATCAGCATAGCCATGAAAAAGCTCCGTGAAAAAGAACTCATTCACATGGATGAAGACGGCTACATTACCCTGACCGATGAGGGACAGAAGATCGCGCGGCACACCTATACCCGCCATAAAGTCCTGACCTCCTTCTTCATCAGCCTGGGAGTCAACCCCAAAACAGCGGAAGCGGACGCCTGCAAGATCGAACACGATATCAGCGACGAAACCTTCAAGCGTCTCCGCCAGTTTATGACCCTTCACCCAAACATCCGGGATGAGATGATGGCTGTCGGCAGGGAGAGCTGAGCAGCATAAGGCATGGCAAACCTGAAAAGCGTTCAAAAAACGCTTTTCATTTTGGCATAAAGTTAGCATTGACTAATTAAGTTAAAGTATACTAACATTGGAAAGGAACAGATTATGAGCGTTGTTATTCTTGGCGGAAACGAATGTATGGAACGAAAGTACAAGGACCTTTGCAGGGAATATGACTGCAAGGTAAAAATATTCGCAAGACCCATCGGCAGCTTAAAGAATAAACTGGGCCGCCCGGATCTCATGATATTTTTCACCAGCACCATGTCCCACAAGATGGTGAAAAGCGCGATGTGCGAGCTGAAAGGACAGGATATCCGGATCGCCCGGGTCTCCTCCAGTTCCGTCTCGTCCCTTAGAAACTGCCTTGAACAGTATGCCAGAGCATAAGGAGATCTCCATGTCAGATGAAATGTTTATCGAACACTGCTCCCCTACCCTTGCGGGACTTAAGACGGGCAATATGTTTAGCTGCCGTTACGCCTCCATGGAGGAGATCCGGGACGACCTCCGCCGGATCAACCGGGCTCTCCGCCCGAAGGGGCTCTGCGCGCTTCCTCTCCGCTTCATGAAGGATAAGGTTCTCATTTACCTCTTCCGGCCCTCAAAACTGGACGAGGACCTGAAAAACCACGAGGCGGCGCGGCTGCTGGCCGACGAGGGCTACGAGCAGATCGGGCGCAACCGCTGCCTCACCGAACTCATCCGGCGAATGGGAACGCAGGAAGACTTCCCCCATGAGGTGGGCCTCTTCCTCTCCTATCCGCCTGAGGACGTAAGAGGTTTTATCGAGAACAAGGCGTCCGGCTGCAAGCTGACCGGTACCTGGAAAGTCTACGGCGACGAGGATGGGGCGAGACAAAAATTCGAGCTCTACAGACGCTGCACGGATTCTTATCGGAAGCAATGGGCTAAAGGAAAGTCGCTTCGCGACCTTGCCGTGCCCTGTTGTTAATAATTTTTCTTAAGAAAGGTTGGGTTATCAAGATGAGCAAAGTAGCAGTTATTTACTGGAGCCAGACAGGAAACACCGAGGCGATGGCTAATTTCGTGGCGGAGGGCGCGAAGGCCGCCGGCGCCGAGGTCGAGCTGATCACAGCCGACGGTTCCGAGGTCGATGTCGCCTCCTGTGACGGAGTCGCTTTCGGCTGCCCGGCCATGGGCGCCGAGGAGCTTGAGGACTCCGAGTTCGCTCCGACCTACGAGGCAGCCAAGGCGGGCCTTGCCGGCAAGAAGGTCGCTCTCTTCGGCTCCTACGGCTGGGGCGACGGCGAGTGGATGCGCACCTGGGAAGAAGACGCGAAAGCCGCGGGACTTACCCTCGCCTGCGACTGCGTCATCGCCAACGAGGCTCCGGACGACGAGGCAGAGGCGGCCTGCAAGGCTCTGGGCGCAGCTCTGGCCTGAACACACATACCGGATATCCGCACATAAGGGGGTGCGCCGCGAAAGCGGCGCACCCTCTTTTTTGTTTTCACATTCAAATACGTATTCACGAAATGGCGAAATGATCAGGGAGCATCTCCAGCCTGGTTCTTAAGGACCCCCCTTATGCCCATTGAGAAAAGCACGGTTAAAATTCGAATTCCATGGCAGCCTAAAGCCCATCCCCTTGTATTTTTAACACGAAATTGAAAGCACGGTCTTATCCACAGCCCGCCCGATTAAGAAATGAAAACCTTGTCCCCGGATATTGCAGACATCCATCCGTTCAAACATTTTCATTGGCCCCACTCTCCCGTCTGCATTTTTCTTCAGCATCCTTTCGCCGCTTTACGTCCATGGCCTGATACAGCTGGATCTCAAAATCCTGTCGGCTCTTACGGGAAATATTATCGAGGAGCATGCCGGCAAATAAAGCCTGTATCGCCGCGATGGCAAGAAAGCCGCATGCAATCAGCGTAGGAAACCTGGGAACCAGGCCCGTCCTGACATACTCCGTAAGCACCGGAACAAAGAAAGCGGCCGCGACCGCAAAAAGAATGGCCGCAACGGTCCCGAAATATCTTAGGGGCCTGTAGGTCGCGAAGAGCCTCGCGATCGTCCGCAGCACCTTAAAGCCGTCCGAGTAAGTATTCAATTTGGAGACGCTGCCCTCGGGACGGTCCCGGTACTCTATGACCACATTATCCACCTGCAGGTTCTTATCCACCGCATGAATGCTCATCTCCGTTTCGATTTCAAACCCCTTGGAGAGGATCGGAAAAGTCTTCACAAAACGATAGGAAAACGCCCGGTAGCCGGTCATGATATCCTTGATGTTGTTCTCAAAAAGGAAATTGATGCTTTTTCTGACAAGGGAATTGCCGAAATTGTGGAAAGGTCTTTTATTTTCCTCAAAATAGGTCGAAGAGAGACGATCCCCTACGACCATGTCGGATTGATGGTAAAGCACCTTATCTGCCATCTCCCGGGCATTTTCCGCAGGATAGGTATCATCCCCGTCGACCATGATATAGCACTCGGCGTCAATCTCTCCGAACATGCGGCGGATTACGTTGCCCTTACCCTGCATATACTCATGCCTTACCACAGCACCCGCTTTTTCGGCCAGCGCCGCAGTCTCATCCGCAGAGTTGTTGTCATAGACGTAAATAACGGCCTCAGGCAGAACAGTCCTGAAGTCGCGCACGACCTTCTCTATTGTCCCCGCCTCGTTATAGCACGGTATCAAAACTGCGATTTTATCCATTCTCCAGGGGCGCCTCCTTGCCTTAGCCGATTGAATTGTTTTTGAGCCTGTAAAGCAGAAACAGAAGCAGGACCGGCATCGGATAGATCAGGGGAAACATATATCGGGGATGTCCCTGTATGGCCGGTCCCAAGATAACAAAGACTATTGTAAAGAAAGACAGGGCCAGAAGAAGCAGGTTATCCGCTCGGTATGCCAGCGAAACAGTCACCGCGAAAAGAAATACATAGAACCAGAAGGACACATTGCCCAGAAGTCCCAGCAGCGGGATCTGATGCAGAAGCTGGAATTCCTTTACGATCCACTGCTGGAGGACCGACAGCTTTTCGTTCCGGCTGAACATATCATAGTAGTGCTCATAGTTCGGCATATAAACCACCTTTGTGGTCTCATATCCGGTCTCCGCGTCCTGGTAGAGTACAATATTGTCCACTTCAGGGATAAACAGGTAATAATTCTGCTCCCATGTCGCGGATATATAGCACAGAGGATGCCTTAAAAACCCAGCAAACCATGCCTTAAAGTAGGCCGGCAGCTTTGAGTCATCCTTCTTATATTCATTTTTTACGGGATCCGAGATTCGAGGATTGTATAACCCAGCCAGCCGGTCATATGGCAGGACCATATCGATGGCCTCCCTCTCCTCGTCGCTGACCTCTTCTCCGTAGATCTTTACGCAGCGGGCCGTCTGCTGGAAGGGAAGCGACAGGGCTTCCCGGATGCTGCCTTTGGAAGCATGGAAATATGTGCCAAGCCCATTGAAGCAGGCCGCGGAGACTATGAACGCAGCCAGCATCAGGACAGCCGGTTTTTTTGATATTTTTTTTCTAAAGCATCTGACCAGGAGGAGCAGGAGCGTCGCCAGCATAACGTAGGAGCCGTTTTTCCGGATCAGATAGATATTGATCACGGAGATGAACAGCGCTCCCATTTTGAGCGGATTCCGCGAGAAGCCTTCATGATCCATGTACATATCCACGAGGCAGAGGAAGACGATCACGATAAAAGCAGTGTAGGGGACATCCTTTATGACTACGCCCACATAGCCGGAGATGTAGGGGTTCAGAAGATACAGCAGCGCAGCTGCCAGCCGCGCTGCGCGCGATACATTCATTTTCCGAAGGATTTGAAGCGAATAGCCCATCGCCGCCACGAGGACCAGATAGTGCAGCACTGAAAATACAAACAAGCCCCAGCTTGGATGTCCCACATTTTCCCCCAACGCAATCAGCCTTCTCATAACAAGGGAATAATAAACCGACTGGTGCTCACTGTAGTAACCGACTTTATATTCCTTAATCATCGCCCAGGTATCCCAGCAGAGCGCGGCCGGATACTTGATGAGAAGCGCGGGAAGCCATCCCGCCGCGAGAATGACATAGCCGCCCCACCATTTTCCGGACGGTTTGTCCCCCTTCTCAAACAGGACGCCGAAGGTCCTTTTGCTGTTTATGAATTTTTCGATCGCCGCAAATATTCCCGAAAACAGGACAAAGTAAACCAAAAGCCTTGCAAGAAACAAGACCGCATCCATTATTCCCGGAAGAAGCATTTTCTCCGATTCATAGAATTTCAGGCTGCCCGCGCGTCCGACTGCCATCAAAAAAGCCGCGGCAAAATACCAGCAGACTTTTTTTCCGAACACTTCTTTCACTTTCAGATCCCTCATTGCCACCTCTCCCATGCGCGATCGCCAGCAGCGTCCTTACGACGCCGTTTCCCCCGGTTTCCCCCCACCACATGCGGATCATCTATTGTGGCGGTACCTATGCATATAAAGCTTTCGAATTCTAATCCTACCACAGAAACAGGGAAACCGCAATCTCTTGTTGCGCGCAAAAAGGTCTCGGAGATCGTTACAAGTCACACCCTGACCAAGATTAAACTAAAAATA
>JAILID010000117.1 GCA_024695465.1 Lachnospiraceae bacterium
AAGCTTGTCGTAGGGGGAGGTATTGTATTTTCCGTAAACCTGCGCGAGGCCGGTGAGGCCGGCTTTCGCCTGCAGGCGGAGCGCAAATTCCGGGAGTTCTTTCTCGTACTGTTTGGCGATCTCGGGGCGCTCCGGCCGCGGCCCGACCAGGCTCATGGAGCCCGCAAGGACGTTGATGAGCTGGGGCAGCTCGTCGATCCTGAATTTCCGGATCACCTTTCCGACCTTCGTCACGCGGTCGTCGTCGGACCCGCTCGAGAGGCGGGCGACGCCGTCGCTCTCCGCGTTGGTCTTCATGCTGCGGAATTTAAGAACTTTGAACTTTCTGCCATCCTTCGTGAGCCGGACCTGCTTGTAGAAGACAGGTCCCCGGTCCTCGATCTTGATGGCTGCCGCCGTCACCAGCATGACCGGAGCGAAGATCAGCAGCATAAAAAGCGAGACCAGCACGTCGATGAGGCGCTTCGTGAAGACGTATTCCGGGGGCGGACTGTAGCGGTCCACCCGCATGACAGGCAGGTGGAACATGTGCATTTTCTTCGCGCCGCTCATCAGGATATCGCCGATTCGCGGGATCACGTAGACCGTGATGCCCTCCTTGATGCAGTATTTTAAAATGATATTCCTCTCGCGGCTGTGGATACCGCAAAGGTACACTGCTTCCGCGGCTTTCAGCCGGCCAAGATCGCCCTCTATGCACTCATCGACCGGGATGATCTCCCGCACGTCGAACTTCTTGCTGAGTCCGTACTCGGCGATCAGCTCCTCCATGCCCTCGCGCATGTCGTAGACGACGATCGTGCGCTTCGGCGGGAATGTCCGGAAATACCACCGGTGGACCGCCACCGACCAGCCCGCCGAAACTGCGATCTGGGCCGCAAACACGATGAACATCGGCACCACATTCGGATAATAGAGCATCAAAAGCCAGATCACGATGAACGCGATCACATCCGAGACCGCCGCCGCAAGGCTCTGGCTGTAGACCATCTCCGAGATCGGGTTCAGCGACACCAAAAACGCGTCGTAAACGCGCCCGTACATCGCGTAGACCAGAAAATACAGCACAATAACAAGCCAGTTCCCCTTGAAGAAGAACGGCTCGAGATACAACTGGTGTCCGTAATAGACCATCCACGAGACGGCAAACGGTACCGTCATCAGGACGGCATTTCCCAGTTTAATTGTCCGAAGAAGAAGATCGTGCCTGAAATCGCTCATCCCCTGCCTGTTTCCTCCCGGCCAAAAAGCTCATAACTTACAATATTTTATCACAAAATGCCGCCAATGAAAAGCGGAGAGTGAAGTTTCCCTCACTCTCCGCGAAAAATACACAGATCAGCACCAGAAGATCCCGCCTCCCATCATGCTGCAGCACAGGTTCATCATGATCATGGAGAAGCACCAGCGGGAAGTCCCGCTTCCGCCGAAGCCCCCGAACCCGTAATTGGCGTTCTGTCTCTGGTACCAGGTTCCTCCGCTGGAAAGCTGCTGCATGAAGGAGGAATACATCATATTGTCCGGCTCCATGTCCGCCGCGCGCTTCGCGTATTCAAGGGCGGTCACATTGTTGCCCATTCCCTGCTGGGCCATGGCGGCGTAATAATACCACCTGGCTCCGCGCCGGGTTCCTTCCACCCCTTCCAGCGCGTTCAGGGCCTCCCTGTAATAGCCGCTGTTGATATAGTTCCGGGCCGCCTGCTCTTCATTGCTCTCGGTCCTGGCGTTTTCCGTCCGGCGCCCGCTCGAATACTGCTGCCACTGATTAAAATAATCATTAAAGGAACCGTATCCGTAATTCGCGTAGCCCCGGCCCCCATAGGCTCCCTGGGAATTTCCGTAGGCGCCGCTGCCGCCCCCGTAAGAGCCCTGCCAGGAGTTCCCGTAAGCGCTGGTTCCCCGCTCCCGGGCATCAACGATCTGCCGGTAGGCCTCCTGGATCTCCTTGAAACGCTCCTCCGCCTCCGCGGCGTTATTCGGATTCTGATCCGGATGCCATTTCTTGCTCAGATCCCGATAGGCCTTCTTCAATTCCGTATCCGTACAGCTCTCATTTACGCCCAGCACCTTATAAGGATCTGCTATCATTCCCGTTCCTCTTCCCGTTTCTTTTTTACTTCCTCAAACTTCGACCAGGCCCCGCAG
The DNA here is from genome assembly GCA_024695465.1 of Lachnospiraceae bacterium. Lineage (GTDB taxonomy): Bacteria > Bacillota > Clostridia > Lachnospirales > Lachnospiraceae > Chordicoccus. Next base: position 2,146 of record JAILID010000117.1, read on the forward strand.
TAGAGGACGTTCCGGAGGATCTCCACCTCCGAGACGATCGGGAGCTTCTCGAATTCCTTCGCGCACTCCGCAATCATCATGGTCAGCGTGTTTTCCACCAGCGCGTCGAAATCCTTCCTCACGGCCAGATTCTCCCAGGGATTGTAAGCCCCTTTCTTCATGTCCTTCTTAAGATCCTCATAGGCGTCAAGAAGATAGATGAACTTGCCCAGATAGAAACCCATGCGGCGGAGCTCATCCTCCCATTCATCCTTCCGGGGCGCGAAGACCTCCGCCGTTATGTCCCCGAAAAGGCCTGAGACATAATCCAGTTCATGAATATTGGCAAATTCCGCGTCCGCCAGCTTCCCGAGCTTTTCTTTGATAAGTTCCGCCTTTTCCGGATACCTCTCCCGGAGCCTCTCGATATAGCGGCCCTCCGCCGCCAGATAAGCCCGGGCCCGAATGCTTCCGTCATCCGAGACGTCGTCCCGCATCTTGTAATACATAAGAAGCATGGTCATGTCGGCGGTATAGGAAGTATAAACGCCGCGGCGCGTTTCCCGCCGGGTCAGCGGATGGGGAATGCAGCGCCTCTTTTCTTCCTTCAGCGGTCCTTCATAGAGGGCGGAAAGAAGAATGGCGAGAAAGGTCATGTCATAGCTGAGCGCTATCCTTCCGGCCGCCCCGTATTTGCTCCCCAGCTCATGACAGAGCCCGCAGTAATAAGAACGGTAGCGGCGGGCGTCTTTCATTTTCAATTCATCCTGATTGACTGTGATATAGCCGAACACCTTGAAGCCTCCGATCCGTCTTTATGGCAAAACCCGTCAAACCTTTTTTTCAAATGAAGCGCGGCACTTCGGGCAGGTAATCCGGACATGCCCTTTGCCCTTCGGGACGCGCACTTCCTGGCCGCAGCCCGGACATTTAAAATAGCGGTAATCTTTGCGGTCGTCAAATTTCTTCTTGTTGATTCGGAAAGCCCTGCGGATCCCGGCTGTCAGGTCAAGGAATTTCAGGTTCTCCGCGTATCTCTTTGAGATATTTCTCGAAAGCATCCGGAAAAGCTCGATGAAAATCACCAGCGTATTCGCGATATTAAGGACCATTTTGACCCTGGCAATCGGAATCAGAAGTTCCAGCAGAAAGAGGACGATAAAGGTCCCGTACAGAAAACGGTTCAAATCATCCATCCCGTATCGGCCCATCATAAAACGCCGCATATTGTCTCCGAGCTTCGCCATCAAATTCCTCATTTCCGTCTCCTCTCTTTGTCCAATCGCTTCTCCGATTTGTTCCTAATACTATACCCCCAAAGAAATAGAATGACAAGAAAAGAGGCGACGGTTTAATAAATCTTTTATCTTTCAGATCGATACTCCCTCAAACTGGGAATGGTAAAGGCGGGCATAAAAGCCTCCTTTTTCCAGCAGCTCCCCATGCGTGCCCTTCTCAACGATATGCCCGTCCGCAAGGACCAGGATCACGTCCGCTTCGCGGATCGTCGAGAGACGGTGGGCGACGATGAAGGAAGTCCTGCCTTCCATCATCCGGGCCATGGCGTTCTGGATCTTCAGCTCCGTCCTGGTGTCAATGCTGGAAGTGGCTTCGTCCAGGATCAGCATGGGCGGCAGGCTGAGCATGACCCGGGCTATGCAGAGGAGCTGCTTCTCTCCCTGGGAGAGCTGGCCGCCGTCCTCCGAGATCGGAGTGTCGTAGCCCTGGGGCAGACGGGAAATGAAACCATGGGCGCGGGCCGCCTTCGCCGCCTCCACGATCTTCTCCCGGACGGCTCCGGGATCCCCGTAAGCAATATTCTCCGCAATCGTTCCGGCCTTCAGCCAGGTTTCCTGCAGCACCATCCCGTAGGCGGCCCTTAAATTCTGCCGGCGGATCTTCCGGATATCCGTGCCGCCAAGGAGGATCGCCCCCTCATCCACGTCATAGAAGCGCATGAGCAGGTTGATCAGGGTCGTCTTGCCGCTGCCGGTCGGCCCGACGATGGCCACTCTCCGGCCGGGCAGGACGTCCAGGGTCAGATCCTCTATGAGCGGTTTATCCGGCACATAGGAAAAATCCACGTGATCGAGCGTTACATGTCCGTCGATATCTTCCGGGTGAAGCTCCCTTGCATCCAGGTCGTCGGCCGGATCTTCCTCCGCGTCCAGAAGCTCAAAGATCCGGGCCGCCGAAGCTAAGGCGTTGGCCAGCTCGGTCACCACTCCCGAAATCTCGTTAAATGGCTTGGTATACTGATTGGCGTAGGTCAGGAATACGGACAGCTGGCCCACCGTGATCCCTCCGGAAAGCGCGAAGAGGGCGCCGGTGAGGATCACGCCGGCGTAAACCACGCTGTTCACAAAACGCGTGGCCGGATTGGTGAGGCTGGAATAAAAGGTCGCCTTGAGACTGGCGTCCTCAAGCTCTTCATTTACTTCATCAAAGACCCGGAGACTCTCCTGCTCCCCGCCGAAAGCGTGAATGACCTTCATCCCTTCGATGCTCTCGTTGACCAGCGCGGTTTCCCGGCCCCTCACCTCGCTCTGCAGCTGGAAAAAGCGGTAGGTCTTATTCGCTATGTAGCTGGCGGCGACGAGCGAAAGCGGGGTCACGAGAATCACCACCAGCGCGATCGGCAGGCTGACCCGGAGCATGAAGACGAGCGTCCCCAGAATCGTGAGCACCCCGGTGAAGAGCTGCGTGAAACCCATAAGGAGGCCGTCGGACAGCAGATCCGCATCCGCGATCACCCGGCTGACCAGATCGCCGGTCAGATGGGTGTCGAGATAGGACAGGGGAAGACGCTCTATCTTCCGGGCCGCCAGATTCCTCAGGTCGCAGGTCACATGGAAAGTCACATAATTGTTGACGGTTCCCAGGACATACTGGGCCGCGGCCGAGAGGGCCATCGCGATTCCGATATAGACGGCGATGCGGGTCACGGAAGCGAAATCAACACGACCCTGGTCCGCCATGTAATCGATGGCGTTTCCTGTCAGGATCGGGATGAACAGCTGGCCGGCTACCGAGACGGCCGCGGTCAGAAGGCTCAGGATCACAAACGCCCGGTAGGGCTTTATCAATTTCAGCACCCTCGCCGGCGTCCCCTTCATCCTGCTGCGGCTTTTCTCATCTTTTTTCTTCATTTCGCCGCCTCCTTCTTAAACTGGCTCTCGTAAATGTCCCGATATACCTCGCATTCTTTCATAAGCTCCTCGTGGGTTCCGAGTCCGGCCATTCGGCCGTTTTCGAGAACAATAATCCGGTCGGCCTGCATGACGGAATTGGCCCTCTGGCTCACGACAAAAAGCGTCATCCGGCCGGACATGGCCCGGATCGCTTTTCGAAGAGCCGCATCCGTCGCGTAGTCGAGGGCGCTGGCCGAATCGTCGAGGATCAGAATCCTCGGATCCGCCGCCAGAGCCCTGGCGACGGCAAGACGCTGGCGCTGGCCGCCGGAAAAATTCCGTCCCCCCTGCTCGACGGGGGCGTCGAGGCCGCCTTCCCTGCCCTTTACAAATTCAGAGGCCTGGGCGGCGTCCAGGGCCTTCCAGAGCGCTTCGTCATCCGCTTCCTTATTCCCCATCGCGAGATTCGAGCGGATGGTTCCCGAGAAGAGCTGGGCCTTCTGGAGCGCTATGGCGACGGCTTTATCAAGGCTCTCCCGGTTAAGCTCTTTGACGTCGCTGCCGAAGAGGCGGATCTGCCCTTCGGTCCGGTCATAGAAGCGGGGAATCAGATGGACCAGCGTTGATTTGCCGCTGCCGGTTCCGCCTATGACGCCGATCGTCTCCCCCGGCATGGCCGTAAAGCTGATGTCATGAAGGCTCTCCCCGCCGGCTCCGGGATAGGTCATGGACACATGGTCAAAAACAACGGCGCATACGCCCCTCGCGCCGCAGTCGATCTCCCGGTCTCCGTAGGTCATCCCCGGCTCAATGGAGAGGATCTCGTCCACCCGGTCCGCGGAGGCGAGGGCTCTGGCCACCTGGACGATCAGATTGGCCAGCTTAACAAGCTCAATCAGGATCTGGTTCAGATAGTTGACCAGCGCGATCAGGTCCCCCTGGGCCAGCTCTCCCGCATGGATCTCCAGAGCCCCCGTACCGATCAGGACGATGAGGGCCGTGTTGACTACCGCGAAAGTGAGCGGATTCATCAGCGCGGACAAGCGGCCTACCCGGATCTGGGCCTTCAGGAGCCTTTCATTTTCCGATTGAAAACGTTCCGTCTCCGCCTTCTCCCGGCGGAAAGCGCGGACTACCCTGACGCCGGTCAGGTCTTCGCGCACCGAGGCAGTCAGGGAATCAAGCCGGCCCTGAACTCTCCGGTAAAGCGGCCGGGTCAGCCTCATGAGCCCGAAAATGATCAGGGAGAGGATCGGAATGGCCGCCGCGAATATAAGCGCCGCCTTCGCGCTGATCGTAAAAGCCATGATCATGGCTCCGAAAACGATAAAGGGGGAGCGCAGGAAAAGACGCAGAAACAGATTAATCCCGTTCTGCACCTGGGTCATATCGCTGGTCATCCGGGTGATCAGGGTTCCGGTTCCCAGCTTGTCGATCTCCCCGAAGCCAAAGGACTGGATATGGTCAAACAGCGCCCGGCGCAGCCTGCTGGTGGTTCCGACTGCGGCCCGGGCCGCAAAATACTGGGCGCTGATGCTGATCGCGAAGCCTAAAAGCCCGAGCAGGATCAGAAGCCCCACATGGGTCAGGATATAGCTCCGGCTTCCCCCGCCGATCCCCTTGTTGATGATATCCGCGGTGACAAGCGGAACAAAAAGGTCAAAAAAAGCTTCCAGCATCTTCAGCGCGGGCGCCAGAAGCGCTTCCCGGCGGAATTCTTTCAGATAAGATAGCAGTCGTTTCACTTTTGTCTCCTCAATTATAGATCGGGTGATGAAGCACCATGGAGGACCGGTCGATCGCCTTAAAGACGTAGCCCCGGGCCTGATACTCTTCTATGATCGCCGGCAGCGCCTCAACCGTCGTTTCCTTCTTCTCGCCGTCGTGGGCCAGAAGCATGACCGCCGTCTCGTCCGTGGCGAGCGCGTTCGCGGCCGCTTCCTCCGCCGTGATGCTCCCGGCTCCGTCGCCGGTCGTTACATTCCAGTCATAATACTGATAGCCCCGTTCCAGAACCTTTTCGGAAAGGACACTCATGATCCCCTCGCAGTATTCCTTAGAAGCCTCGTTGGATGTGCCCCCCGGAAAGCGGATAAAACAGGGAACATAGCCGATCTGCCGCTCAACGATCATCCCGATCTTCTCCAGATCCTCAAAATAATTTTCTTCCGAAGCATAGATTCCGTAATTATGGCTATAGGTATGAAGACCGATGGTATGTCCCCGCCGATAGGCTTCGGCGATATAGCTCTCGCAGGCCGGCAGCTGAGCGGTCACAAAAAAGGTCGCCTTGACGCCGTAGCGGTCCAGAATATCCAGAATCTTCAGGGTATTCTCCGACGGTCCGTCGTCGAAAGTCAGGTATACCGTCTTCTCCGTATCCTTCTCATAATTCCAATTCTGAAAAGACGGATCCACGGCAAAGGAAGCCCTCGGATCCTCTTCCGCATCCTCAAGGCCCAGCTCCACGACGGAAGGATTCGCCGGATTTCCCGCAATTTCCCTCACGAAGCGGCTAAGCCCCCATATTGCGAAAAGAACAAAGACCGCGCCTGCCGTCATAACAAAAAAACGCCAGATCTTCCTTCTCAGCTGGCGTTTTCGAAGCTCCTGCCTCTTTCTTACGCGCCTCGCCCAGTACTCCGAACTGTGCGGACGCCCTTTCTTTCCAGCCATTATTTCTCCCCTTACGTATTAATAAAGCATCTCCCCTGTCACAGTATTCTACAATGACTGCGCTTTTTTCGCAAGGGGGCAGGGCAAATAAGCTCAGCCCATGCCGCCGCGCATCCGGCGAAGCAGCCCTTCCCGGCCGGTTCCCCTGCCGTAACGGGCTTCTTCGTATACGGCCCGGACTTCCTCCGGATCTCCCTTTACACAGGCCGCCGTCTTAAGCTGCTCTTCGGGCGCTTCCGAAGGGCGGATATTCCTGCCGCCCGGCTGGCTTTTCAGGTAGCGGATATAGAGGCGCCGGACCCTGGCCTCTTCCGACTGATCAAAGAACGAAAGCCGGCTTTCGGAGGTTGTTCCCTTCTTCCGGGCTTTTTCCTTCCGGGCAAGCTTCTTCCGGATATCCCGGCCCTCCGCCTGTCCGGCTTTTATATCGGACACGAGGCTTTTGACAAAGGATCGGATCACTATAAGAAGAATCAGAATGGAAAAGAGAAGGAAAAGCCTTTCCGCCCAAAGCCAAAGCCGCTCCAAAAGCGGATTCTCCGCCTGAAGCTCCCCCAGCGCCGCCGTCATATCCCCGCCCTCTGAGGGCGCGGCCGCTTCGCCTCCCGATCCGAAGGGCAGCAGGCAGAGCAGACGGTAAATGAGGTAAACCGCGCCCATATAGAGCTGGAAGAGCGCGGACGCCGCCTCCGAAAGCAGCGCCTCCCCATCCAGCAAAGCCGCCAGGATCGCCGAAAGGGCAAGCGCCGGAAGCATGAAACAAATAAGCATGAAGGAATTCCTTCCGGACATCTTCCGATAGGGAACCCGGACATACTTCCGGGCCGCCAGAAAGGTGTGTTCCAGACTCTCCGCGTTTTTATAGAGAATATAGAGGAAGGATAAGCCCGCTTCCGCCAGCAGGGCCAGAAAACGGATCCGGCCGTTTTGCAGGCCCTTTCCCAGAAAATGAAGGGCAATCGGATAGAGCAATAAACCTAAAGAAGGATAAAAGCGCCGCCTCCCGTCCGCACGGCTCGAAAAGGAAGCCCATATGAAAAACAGGGCCGGAAAAAAGCAGGCGTAATAGGGACCCGGCAGAAGAAAGCCCGACCCCAGCGCCGCGATCAGGTGCGCCGAGACAAAAAGCCCAAAGCCCTCCAGCCGCTGCGAAAAGAAGAGAAAGACCGTGAGGAGGGAATAGAACGCCGCCGAAAGGAAGAGCTCCAAAGGCGGCCGCATAAAAAGCAGGCCCGGGACAAGGACCGCGGACTGCAAAAGCAGCAGGTTCGTCAGGAGCCTGATTATGCCCATGCGGCCCGCTTCAGGCGGAATACGATTTTCATTTCCCATAAGCGCTCCCTTCACAGCTCCACTCTCCTGAAGGTTATGATCTCCGGTATCGCTTTTGTCTCCTGCCCCGGACTTTGGGGACAGATCCAGATGAGGCCGCCGCGCCTTCCGGCAAATTCTGCCGCCTCCCGGATCAGCGCGTCGCCCATGGCACTGGAGATCAGGACGTAGCTGATCGAGACTTCTCCGGATTCCCGGTTCATCTCCTTTATGATATCCGAAAACTCCCGGACCGGCCTCTCCAGATCGATCCTGGCCAGAATATCCCCGGCCGCGGCCAGATGGCCTCCGGAGCTTCCCGCGGGGAGGAACAATTCCTTCCCCGTCGCGAAATCCCGGCCGTTGGTCAACATCGATACCGGGATGCGGGAGGCAAGACAGCCCGCCGCCGCGTCGAAGGCGATGCTGATCCCGTCCTCCAGCAGATCGCCGTTATAGCGGATGCCCGGGGATTCCACATTGAGAAGAAAACAGACTTCCTGGCCGAAGGTATAATCCCGCTCGTTCACCATGAGCTCCCCGGTCCTGGCGCTGGCCTTCCAGTTGACCCTGGAAAGCGGATCCCGGGCCGTGTACTCCCGGATCCCCCGGAAGGTAAAGACATCCTCGTAGAGGCGCTTCTTCGAGAGGGCTTCTCCCAGAACAAGCTCGTTGATCCCGGAAACCGCGCCTTTTTGCAGCATCCGGGGAAGGACCGTGAGCTGCGCGTCGGAGGGAATCTTCATGAGACGGGCGTTCCTGCTGAAAATCTCGGGAACCGTTACCAGCAGCTCTTCGATCCGATAGACGCCCCGGGCCTCACAGAGGATCTCGCTTTGCCGGGTGATTTCCTCCTGGGAACCGACTGAAAAGTATTCGATCACGTTGATTCGGTCGCTGACGGTGATGTTTTCATTTTCTGAAAAATGAAGACCTCTTCTCACCTTAAATTCCAGGATGAGGACCGGAAGAGGCATCCGCTTGTCATTTTCAAACCTGAGCAGAAGACTGGTTTTCTCCCCCGCGCGGATCCGGTTCCCGTCGAAGAAGGCGTTGGCGGACAGGCCCTTATCCCAGAAAGCGGAAAAGACCAGATGGAAGACAAGGAGCATCGCGAGGATCCCGGCGGGGATAAAGAAGACCAGCATCTTGTATTCCCCCTGTCAGCCGGCGCTGCCGAAATCTTCGGTCGGAACCGGCAGCGTATCGAGAATCTCCCGGATGACGGCCCTCCCGTCCATCGTCCCCCCGTAACTTCCCGCAAGCAGCAGGCGGTGGGCGAGAACCGGCTCCGCCAGGCTTTTGATGTCCTCCGGGATCACATAGCTTCTGCCGGAGAGCAGGGCCAGGGCCCGGGAAGCGGAGAGCAGGGCCAGGGTTCCCCGGGGACTGGCTCCCGAAAGGGTTTTCTCATGAGTCCGGGTCGCCTTTATAAGCGAGGCGATGTAGAAGATGAGCTCATCGGAGACATAGACGCCGGAGAGCTCCCCGGAAACCGCCAGGATATCTTCGGGAGAAGCGCAGGGCGCGATCTCATCCATGGGATTCCCCGAAAGCCGGCGCTTCATGATGGCGGCTTCCTCCTCCTCGGACGGAAGTCCCAGAGAGATTTTCATCATAAAACGGTCCAGCTGGGCCTCGGGCAGGGGAAAGGTCCCGCTCGTCTCAACCGGATTCTGGGTGGCGATGACGAAAAAGCTTTTTGAAAGCGGCCTCGTGACGCCGTCTGTGGTCACCTGCCGTTCTTCCATGCATTCAAGAAGACCGGCCTGGGTCCTGGGCGTCGCCCGATTGATCTCATCCGCGAGAAGGATGTCGGTGAAAACCGGCCCCTTTCGGAACTCAAAATCCCCGCTTTTTCTATTCAGCACGGTAAGGCCCGTAACGTCGGAGGGCAGGAGATCCGGAGTAAACTGGATTCGGGAAAAGGAGGCCTTCAAGGATGAGGCCAGAGCCCGGGCCAGGGTGGTCTTCCCGCTTCCCGGCACGTCTTCAAGGAGCACATGTCCTCCCGCGGCAAGGCAGGTTAAGACAAGCCGCACGGCCTTCTCCCTTCCCACCAGCACCCGGTTGATATTGTTCTCAACAGCCCTGAGCTCATCGATTCCCATACGAAACCTCCTTATTAAATCATCTCTTTCACCAGTATAAGGTAAATAAAATGCTTTCGCAATAAGAAATCTTCTCCGGCCGAAAAGCCGGCTTACCGCCCTTCCCGCATTCCCTCGATTCTCTAAAAATATGTTTACTTTCCCATATTAAAGTGTTAAAATAAAAGGAAATTTTTTTAATAAGGGGGTAACAAGCATGTCATTCAGCGAGATCATTTCTGCCGTTGACAATTTTATCTGGGGATGGCCTCTGATCATCCTGCTGTTCGGAACACATATTTTCATGACCTTCCGAACCGGCTTCATTCAAAAAGATATCTTCAAGGCGATCAAGATGTCCGTCACGAAGGATCCGGACGCGGAAGGCGACGTCTCCCAGTTCGGAGCCCTTACCACCGCCCTCTCCTCCACGATCGGGACCGGCAATATCATCGGCGTCGGCACCGCGATTGCCTGCGGGGGCCCAGGATCGGTGCTCTGGATGTGGCTGACCGGTATCTTCGGCATCGCGACCAAGTACGCGGAAACCCTGATCGCGGTGAAGTACCGGGTCAAATCTGAGGACGGCACCATGATCGGCGGCGCGATGTACGCCCTTGACAGGGGGCTGAAGGCCCGCTGGGCCGGCATCGTCTTCGCCATCCTGGCCGCCGTCTGCGCCTTCGGCATCGGCTGCATGGTCCAGGCCAACGCGGTAGCCGCGAATTTCACGACCAACTTCGGGATCTCTCCCATCATCATCGCGATCCTTCTCAGCATCCTCGTCGGCCTCGTCATCATCGGAGGCATTCAGTCGATCACCCGGGTTTCCGAGAAGCTGGTGCCCTTCATGGCCGCCTTCTACGTCCTGGGCTGCGTCATCATTCTCGTCATGAACGCGGACGTCCTCGGCAAAGCCGTCGTGACGATCGTCTCCTCCGCCTTCACGACAAGGGCCGCGGCCGGCGGCTTCATCGGCAGCACCATCGCCATGGCCTGCCGCTACGGCTTCGCCCGCGGACTTTTCTCCAATGAATCCGGTATGGGTTCCGCCCCGCTCGTCGCCTCCGCGGCCCAGACCCGGAACCCCAAGCGCCAGGCCCTGGTCTCCATGACCGGCACTTTCTGGGATACCGTCGTGATCTGTCTCATGACCGGCCTGGTCCTCGTCTCCTGTATCATCAAGCATCCTTCGATCGACGCCCTCTCCGGCAACGGAAGCGAGCTGACCTCTCTGGCCTTTTCAACCATTCCCGGCCTCGGACTTCCGATCCTGGTGATCGGCCTCATCACCTTCGCTTTCTCCACGATTCTCGGCTGGTACTATTACGGCGAGCGCTGCGCGGTCTATCTGTTCGGCGAAAAGGTCATCATGGTCTACAAGATCCTCTGGGTCATCGGCGTGTTTGTCGGCTCCCTCGTCGAGCTGAACCTGATCTGGAACATCGCCGACCTCCTGAACGGCCTCATGGCTGTCCCCAACATCTTCGCGGTCCTGCTCCTTTCCAAGGTCATCGCGGACGAGACGAAGAAGTACAGCGGGGAACATATCATGGATAAGGACACCAGCGAGATTCCGGTCCTGAAAAACTCCAAAAAAGGCATTCTCGGATAATGAAAAAAGAGCAGGCAGGGCTGCCGCCCTGCCTGCTCTTTTTTTGATCTTTTCAGCCCCCGTCCGCTGCTTCTTTTGCTTCCTTCACTGCTTTTTTTACTTCTTCCCTTGCGTCCGCCTCTTCTTTCTTCGTCCCGGCGTCTTCCGGCTCGGGGGCAAGCTTTAAAAAGCGCAGCAGGCGGTAAAGCGGATTATTTTCAAGCCTCTTTTCAAGAGCCTCGGGACTTTCATTTTTCCGAATCTGCTTCTCCTCCTTCCGGTTCTCAAGCCGGCTCATAATCAGTTCCTGATAAACAAATGTGAAAATTGCGGCAAAGGGGATGGCCAGAAGGACGCCGATCACTCCGAAGAGCCTGCCGCCGACGATGACCGTTATCAGGATCCAGACTGACGGAACACCGAGGGTATCCCCAAAAAGCTTGGGCTTCAGGTAATAGCCGTCCACCGTCTGGAGGAGCATGGAAAAAATAAGGAACCAAAGCGAATGCCAGGGATCCTCCATGAGAATGATCAGCGCCCCGGTCAGAGCTCCCACGATCGGGCCGAAGGTCGGCACGAGATTGGTCACTCCAACGATCGTAGAGATGAGCGGAATGTAGGACATCCGGAAAACCGCCATAAACATAGCGTTGAAAGCCGCCACGATGACAGCGTCCAGAAGATCGCAGCCGACATAGCGGATCAGAATGTTATGGCAGCGCACGAAGAAGCGGGTGTGCTGCTCGTAGGCTTTGTCCGACATAAGCGCATGCCTGAGGCGGTTGATTCCGGTCACCATGGACTTCTTATCCGTCAGGAAGTAGCCTGCCAGGATAAACGCAATCACAATATTGAAGATCCCGGAACCGATATTGACGGAGGTACTGACGATGCCGACAATATTGGAAGGAATCATACCCACGATTTCCCGAACCTTGGCGTTCACGGCTTCCGTAACCTGACTGGTATCAATATGGTAGGAAGAAGCCGTCTTGTTCAGGGAATCCAGCAAATTCGAAATCGTGCGGACGATATTCCCCCGGTTATTAAAGACATTTACGACTCCATCCATGATCTGGGGAATCAGAAGGGAAAAGAGTACCATCACTCCTGCGAGGATCGTGACAAATGTTACCGCAACGGCCGTCAGGTGACGCCTTTTTTCATTCCGGATAAAATCGCTGAATAGATTTTCGAGAAAAACCATGAACGGATTAAAAATATAGGCGATAGCCATCCCGATCAGGATCGTCCTTGTCAGTCCGTACATCTTTCCGAAGACATCAAAGAGAATATTGACATGATTAAGCAAAAACTGAAAAATCATGGCAACGCAAAGCGCAAAAGTAAGTCCCAGCCAGGGCTCTATAATTTTTTTGAAGCGATCTCCCATTTTTCCCGCCTTCCATCAACAGACCTTCCGCGCCCCTGCCGGCCGCGAAGATCACGAATCTTAGGAAATAAAAAACTGTCCGTATTTATTATACACGATTTGCTCCCTTCTTGAAAGCTGTAAAATGGGTTTTACACAGGCCGTCTTTCCGGCGGAGGGATTGTCTTCCGGCGCCTTGCTCTTTTTGCTTGCGGAGGCTGCCTTCCTGTGGTAAAGTCTATAGTATTATATATTAAGAAGGGAGTTTTATCATGCCTGAAAGCAGCGCCCCCAGCCGCCGATCTTCCATCACCCGCAAGACCCGGGAAACCGATATTTCCCTGACTCTGGACCTTGACGGAAGCGGCGTCTCCCATATCGATACCGGCATCGGCTTTTTCGACCATATGCTGGACAGCTTCGCCCGCCACGGGCTTTTTGACCTCACCTGCACCTGCAGGGGCGACCTCCATGTCGATTCCCACCACACGATCGAGGATACCGGGATCGTGCTGGGAGCCGCCATCCGGGAGGCGGCAGGCGGCAAGGCCGGGATCTGCCGCTACGGAAGCTTTGCGGTCCCCATGGACGAGACCCTGATCCTCTGCGCGGCAGACCTGTGCGGAAGGCCCTACTTTTCCTCCAACGTCGCCTTCAGCGTCCCCCGGATCGGAGATCTGGATACGGAGATGGTCCGGGAATTCTTCTACGCGCTGTCCTACTCCGCGGCGATGAACCTCCACTTCCATATGTTCAGCGGCGGCAACAATCACCACATGGCGGAAGCCAGCTTTAAGGCCTTTGCCAGGGCGTTGGATCAGGCCACCCGGATGGAACCCCGGATCAGCGGCGTCTGGTCTACCAAGGGCGCGTTATAAACGAGTTTGGACACGCGGCTTAAGCCCGCGCAATTCTTTTTATTTTTTTTAAAAAAGTACTTGCTTTTTTCAAAACACGTGCTATAATAACACTTGCGTCACGGAGAACACAAAGTTCAAGACGCAGACGCACCTCTAGCTCAGTTGGTAGAGCACCTGACTCTTAATCAGGGTGTCCAGGGTTCGAGCCCCTGGAGGTGCAGGACAAGGGACTTCCGCAGAAGCGGGAGTCCTTTTTTTATGATATTGCCTGATCTGCGAGTCCGGGCAGCGGTTCGTGCCTGCACGAAAACCGCTGTCCGGACTCGCAATCCTCTCTCCTCTTATTATCTCGCCCACTTCCCGATCAGCGCGTCAAGCTGATCCGCGAATTTAGCCAGATCCTTATTGGACATCCCCCGGCACTCGTGAATAAGCGAGAGCAGGCGCTTCTCCGTATCAAGAAGCCGCACATAAGGCGTGCGGGGCGTTCCATCCGTCTGAACCGGTCTTCCTTCCGCATCCTTCTTGACAAATGGAATCCCCTCCGTCAGCACTTCGAAGCAGTCCTTCCGCAGATCGTACACAGCTCCCGAATAAGGGGCGGCGGCGTCCCAACCCAGCTTCTCGCCAAGGAGCTCCGCGAAGACGTCGGTCACCCGATCCTCACCGTGAACGACAAAGCACTTCTTCGGTTTTCTGCTGAATCCGGATGCCCACTCCAGAAGCCCTTCCCGGTCGGCGTGGCCGGAGGTGCCGGGCAAAACCTGGATCCTGGCGTTTACCGTTATCTCTTCAGTAAAAAGCTTTACCGACTTCGCGCCGTCCACGATCTTTCTGCCCAGCGTTCCCTGGGACTGATAGCCGACGAAAAGAATCGTACACTCCGGCCTCCAGAGGTTGTGCTTCAGGTGATGTTTGATGCGGCCCGCATCGCACATCCCGCTCGCCGAGATGATGACCTTGGGTCTTTCGTCAAAGTTGATCGCTTTCGACTCATCCGTAGTCGCCGCGAGACGAAGACCCGGAAATTCCAGGGGGTTGATTCCCTTCCCCACCAGCTCCGAGGCCTCCTCGTTGTAGCATCCGAGATAATTTTTCTTAAAGACCTCCGTCGCTGCCAGCGCCATGGGGCTGTCCACATAGACCTCGAAATCCGGATATGTCCCGACAAGCCCTTTTTCCTTGACCTGGCGGATAAAATACAGCATTTCCTGGGTTCTCCCGACGGCAAAAGACGGAATGACGACGTTGCCTCCCCGGGCAAACGTCTCTTCCAGGACGCCGGCCAGCTCCTTCACATAATCGATCCGGGGTCCGTGGCTCCTGTCCCCGTAAGTAGATTCGATCAGAATATAGTCCGCCTCCTCAATACTGCCGGGATTCTTTAAGATCGGCTGGTTCTTATTGCCTATATCCCCGGAAAAAACCATTTTCACCGTCTCATCCTCTTCCGTAAACCAGGCCTCGATAGCCGAAGATCCCAGAAGATGCCCGATATCGTTGAAACGAAGCCTTATTCCGGGTTCCGGCTCGTAAATCTTTCCGTAATCACATTCCACAAAGAGCTTCAGGACATTCACCGCGTCATCCAGCGTATAGTAGGGGACATACTCGGGATCGCCTTTTCTCTTCCCCTTACGGTTGCGCCATTCCGCCTCAAACTCCTGAATTCCGGCCGAATCCCGGAGCATAATCTCACAGAGCTCGCGGGTCGCCTGCGTCGCGAATATTTTTCCCCTGAAGCCCCGGGCCCAGAGATAGGGCAGATTGCCTGAATGATCGATGTGGGCATGGGTCAGGAAAACATAGTCGATCTTCTCCGGAGATACCGGCAGAGGGGCGTTCTCATAAAGGTTGATCCCCTGCTCCATCCCGTAATCGACAAGTATCGTCCGTTCCGCCGTCTCGATGACGTGACAGCTTCCCGTAACCTCATGGTCCGCTCCAATAAATGTTAGTCTCATGTCCAATCCTCCAAAAACGGACATTGCACAGCCCGCCAACAGGTTTTATAATACTACTGATAAGAGTATATCACATTTGAAAGGAGACGCGTTAAAGTTTCGCGAATTTAAAAATGAAAAAAATAGTTCTCACCGGCGGAGGTACCGCCGGACACGTAACGCCCAACCTGGCCCTGCTCCCTTCTCTTAAGGAACACGGATATGAAGTTTTCTACATAGGCTCCCTCGACGGCATGGAAAAAAAGCTGGTTCAGGATTATCAAATCCCCTATTACGGCGTTTCGACCGGTAAATTCCGCCGCTATTTCGACCTTAAGAACCTAACCGACCCCCTCCGGGTCCTGAAGGGCATCTCAGAAGCCAAAAAGATTCTGAAAAAACTGGATCCGGATATCGTCTTCTCCAAGGGCGGCTTCGTCGCGGTTCCTGTCGTCCGGGCCGCTTCCAGCCTCGGCATCCCGATCATCGCCCATGAATCCGACATGACGCCCGGTCTCGCCAACAAGCTCTGTCTTCCCATGGCCTCCTGCATCTGCTGCAACTTCCCGGAGACCATGAAAAACCTTCCGGCGGACAAAGCGGTTCTCACCGGAACACCGATCCGCGCCGAGCTCTTAAGCGGAAGCGCCGAAAGAGGTTTTGCCTTCACCGGCCTGCCCCGCGAAAAACCGGTCCTCATGGTCATCGGAGGATCCCTGGGGGCCATGGCCGTCAACACCGCGGTCCGGGAAGCCCTGCCGGAACTTCTGTCCCGCTGGTCGGTCGTGCACCTTACCGGCAAGGGAAAGCTGAGCGAAGATGGGGAGCTTTATAAGGATTACCGGCAATACGAGTACATCAAGGAGGAGCTGCCGGATCTCTTCGCCATGGCGGACCTGCTGATCTCCCGGGCCGGAGCCAACGCGATCTGCGAGATCGAAGCCCTGGCCAAGCCCAATATCCTGATCCCGCTGCCGGCCAAAGCGAGCCGGGGCGACCAGATCCTGAACGCGCAGAGCTTTGAGGAACAGGGCTTTTCAATGGTTCTGCCCGAAGAAAAGCTGACGACAAGCACCCTGCTTGACGCCGTGGAAAAGCTTTACGCCGAAAAGGACCGCTATATCAGGGCCATGAAGGAAAGCGCCCAGGGAGACGCCTCGGAGACGATCTTAAAGCTGATCGACAACTACCGGCTGCACCGTTGATTCCCGGCGGCCCTGCCGCCGTTTACACCAAAAGGAGGTATACTATGTCTGATTGTATTTTCTGCAAACTTGCCGGAGGCAGCATTCCCACTGCGACCCTCTATGAGGACGATGATTTCCGGGTCATCCTGGATGCCGGTCCCGCCACGAAGGGCCACTGCCTCATCCTGCCCAAAAAGCATTATCAGGATATCTACGAGATCCCGGACGAGCTTCTGGCCCGGGCCATTGTCCTGGCCCGGAAGATGGCGATCTGTCTGACCAAAGCCTTAGACTGCGACGGCTTTAATATCGTCCAAAATAACAGGGAAGCCGCCGGCCAGACCGTGTTCCACTTCCACATCCACCTGATCCCGCGCTACAAGGACGATGGACAGCACATCCTCTGGAAGCCCGGCGTCCTGACCGACGAGGTAAGGGAAGAGGTTCTGAAAAAGGTTTCCGAAGCCTGACAGCGGCCCTGCCCTGCGGAGCCTTTCAGGCAGACGTCCAATCGATCGTAAAAGGAAAAGCCCGCCGCTTCTTAAGCGGCGGGCTTTTGTCATAAAACGGAGTTTGTTCTGAAGATATATCCCGCATCCGCGAACCGCACCGCATCCCCATCCTTCAGCTCCCTGAGCCGGCCTCCGGGAAGCATAACCTCATTCACAAAGGTCCCGTTTCTGCTGTTCATGTCTTCTATATAAAAGACCCCGTTTTCGCTTGTCACGCGGGCGTGGACCCGGCTGACGACCGGCCGGTCAATCACGGCGTCCGCCGCCCCCGGAAGCTTCCCGATCACCGTTTCGCCTTTCCCCAGATGGATTTCCGGAAGCCCCGCTCCCGGAAGCGCCGGTACAAGAACGCTTTCCGCTTCCGTCTCCCGTCCGGAAAGCAGGGTCGTCACCCCCTCTTCCCCGGTTTCTTCCGGAAGAGCAAGATCATAGATCTCCCCGGCGGAAGGGAACGGATTTAAACCCCGGACAGACTCCTCCTCATCTTCTCTTCGAAACAGTTCCCTGTTTTTTTTCGAATCGTCTTTCCCGGCTTCCTCCGCAAAGCCTGCTCCCCCGGGCTTCTTTTTCTGCCTCTTTCTTCTCCTCGCCAGAATAAAAAGAAAGCATCCGCCTAAAAGGAAGAGCCCGGCCAAAAGCGCGATAAGGCCAATCAGGGCGCTGTCCTCCTCAAAAGACGGAAGAAGGTTCTTCCCCACATAGAATAAAATGATGGCTCCGATTCCCAGACCCGCCGCCGCAAAGGCCGGAAGGTTTATTTCCGGCAGACGGCTGAATAAGGCAGGCCGTTTTTCATTTTCCACCTCAGCATTCCGGGACAAAGCTTCCCCCGCCTCAAAAGCGCCGGCTTCATAATCCCCATAAGCGTCTCCCGCGCCGAACCCTTCATACGCGCGGAAAGCTTCGCCGTCCGCTCCGGATCCAAAGGGAGCAAAAGGCTCCTCCTTCTCTTCTGTCTGTCCGTGAAGAAGGCGCCGGAGACTTCCCGTATCGCAGGCGGGCGAAGCCAGCTCCCGGGAAAAGCGGTAGCCTAAAAGGATCGCTTCCCGATCCTCCTCTGCAAGGTGATGGATGAGAAAATCATTCAGGGCGCGAAAAGATTCAAAAAAATCCTTCCGGCAGCCGGCGTAATAAACCAGCTCCGGCTCCTCCTCCCGGGCGTTTAGAAAAATCGCCTCCGGCTCCAGCAGGAGATGCTGGCGGTCCAGCAGGTACTCTTCCAGCGCCTCCTCCGCCCGAAGGATCCCCAGAAGAATCCTCTTATGGGTTTCCGCCTTCAGGGGCCGCTTCTTCACCAGCGCGGCCAGGCTCTGCCGGCTCGTGATATCATAAGAAAGGCAGGCCTCTCCGTCAAAATGAAGCACCCGGAAAGAAAGAAGCCCGGCAATCCGGTTGGCCGTCAGGATCCGCATCTCATAGGAGCCGTCCATCTCCTCCCCGCCGGGAGCGATCAGATAGCTCCGGTTCATAATTCTCCGCACACAAAATTCCACTGCTCTTCCCCCGCTTACCTTACGCGTCTTTAAGCGCTTTCGCGTTCCGTATGAAAACAAGAGGCCTTACCTTCTCGTAAGCAGCCTCCGCGCTGATCTCCCATATTTCCGCCTCAAAAAAAGGAAAAACCGTCCGGGATGTAAAGGAAACCTTCCGGCGCTTCTTTGAATCCTCAAGAACCCTCCCGGCCGGCTCCGAAAAAAGCAGCTCCGTATCCTCCGTCCCCCCTCCGGCCGCCTCCCAGACGGCCGCGGCAGACAGCCAGGTCCGGTTATGCACATGCATGGAAAGATAGACTGCCGACAGCAGCGCAAAAAGAAGAAGCGGCATGAGGAGAGAGATCTCCAGCACAGCCGACGCCTCCAGAAATCGTTTTTTTACCATAAATACCTCCCGGCAGCACGCCATAAACCTGCTAAAAAAAGAAACGGGACAAATGCAAAGCGTTCCCCGCCCTTTCTCCTTTTCAAAAAAACCAGGGCTCCATAGACCGCCGCCAGAAAAAAAGCCGCAGTCAGAAGGCCGGCCAGCTCATCAAAGGGAAAATAAAAGCCCAGTACAAGAACGACGATCCCATCGCCCATACCGATCGCCCCGCGGCTCATGAGGGAGAAAAGAAACAGGAAGAGTCCGGGCAGAAACGGCAGCAGATAATCCCAAATTCCCTTTTCCCCGAACAGAATTCCCGCAGTCAGTCCCAAAAGGGCGAAAAACCCGCTCATCACGATATCCACTTTTTTGATCCTGAGATCAAGCAGGGAGGCGGCGGCGAGAAATACGAGGGCCGCTGCCTGAAAAAATATCTCTCCGTATGCTTCCCGCATCATCTTATCCTCATCTTTCAAGCCGCCGGCGCCGCCGTCTTTTCCCGTGCGTCCCTGGCGGCGCACCTTGAGCAAAGCGGCAGCCCTTCGCATTCTCCGGCGGAAGCGATGTGAACATGCCTCGTGAGACTGTTGTAGTGAAGCGAGGGATAATAATAGTCCCCCTTTTTGCTGACGTAAACCGGCCCGTTCCATCCTTCCGGAAAATCTTTGCAGGGCCTGTAACGCCTCCCGTAAGCATTTCGAAGGCTTTTCACTGTCCCCATGCTC
Source organism: Lachnospiraceae bacterium (assembly GCA_024695465.1). Taxonomy (GTDB): domain Bacteria; phylum Bacillota; class Clostridia; order Lachnospirales; family Lachnospiraceae; genus Chordicoccus. The sequence continues at coordinate 21,389 of JAILID010000117.1, forward strand.
GTCTTGTAGACTGCCAGATCCAGATGGGTGCAGTCTGCGTGGGTATGATAGACTTCCGCGTTATCCGAGAGATAAAAGATTTCCTTTCCTTCTTCCGGAGCGGGATCCGACCCTAAGGCGTATCCGGAAAAGCTCCTTACCCTGGCCCGCACGAGGAGGGGGATATCCGGCATCGGGAAAGCTTTAAAAGGATAGCGGTAAACCGGTCTCTCATATAAGTCCACATAGAAATCCCCGCTGCTTTCAGAAGATGCTGCCGCCGCCATCTTCCTGGCCCGGTTTGAAAGAGCCAGTCCGGACAGCGTTTCCATGCGGACAGCATCCATAAAAGAGATGAGAGTGAGAACGGCGAACAGGAACACAGGGAGGACAAGCGCGCACTCCGCTGTCATCGAGCCGCCCGGGTATGCCTTTCCATGCCATTTTTTCCGCGCGAACACTCCTTTCATCGATACTTGATCTTTCTGCAATATGCTTTCATGGAAAGACATACCCCGGCCTCCCTTTTTAAAGATCCGAATACGAAAGCGTCCTCTCCTCCCGCAGCAGCGCCCTCCTCTCGCTTTTCACCTTTACTTCAAAAGTCAGCGACGAGACGGCGTGATCGATCCTGAAATTCTCTTTTCCGCCGTCCCGAAGCCGGCATTCCACCATCTCGAGGCTCCTTTGCGTCAGTTTCTTTCGGTCGGTAAGGAGCAGAAAGGCCCGCATGTAATCCCCGTAGGACATACCTCCTTCCGCGTCCCTTCCCAGAAGGTCGATGGCGCCCTCGCCCAGAAGCGAGGGTATGGCTTCCAGCGGCACCTGCCAGCTAGAAGCATCCTTCACCGCCGGAACCCTTTTCCCGGAGAAAAGCGCCCGGATATCCACCAGGCTTTCCGCATAAGCCCATCCGCCCGAAAGGATCAGGCGCAGAACCGGTTCGGCGGCCGGCAGAAGAAGGAGGGAAGCGACAGAAGCCGAGACAGCCGTTATTTTCAGCTGCTTATCCGGATCTGCCAGCAGGCTGGCCGTATTGACCGCCTCCCTCACGGCAAGAAGCTTCCTTGCGACCTTCTCAAGATTTTTCCGATCGCTCAATTTCCCTCCTGCCAGATATTCCGCCTCATAGGAAAGGCCTTCCGCCTTCCCACTCTCCGCCGAAACAAAGTTCTTAAAATGCCGCATCCCGTACTGGGCGAACAAAGCCTTTCGCTCCGCTCCGCCGGCGGCCTCAGGCAGCTCTATGATTCCCATCCCCGTCTCCGCTTTCCGGTTTTTTAGCAGCCTGCCGTCTTCCATAACGCCCGGCGAAATTTTCTCTGCCCCGCCGGCGGCAAGCTCTGTCAGCGAAAACTCTCTCAGTTTTTCCATAAAGGGAATGGGGTTGACGAAATCCGGAGGAACTTCCCCTTTTTCCGCCTCGCCCTCCTTCTTTGCGGATTCCGCTTCCGCAAGAAGCGTCTCATAGGCTCCCTCTTTCGCCGTCTCCTGCGGCTCAGTCTTTTTCTTTCCTTCCTCCCGCTCCTTCGACGCCGCGTCCATCAGTTCGGACAGTCCCTGAACTCCCAGCGTATCCCTCATATACGTCACGGCCTGTTCCGCGAAGATTTCCCCCTCCGCGTCAGTGGCCAGCGTGTAGCCTGTAACAGCCGCCTGTTCCGTTTCAAGGCGAAGGAGATCTCTGCCGAAAACGGAGGCAGCGCCTTCAGCGGGACAGAGATTCACCAAAAAATCCTCTTTAAGCCGCCGGTTCAGAACGTCCATCCGAAGAGCGGGGCTCTCGCAGCCCCCATCCACAAAAAAGACGTCGAAAGCCTCGAAGAGCTCCCGGTCATAGCGGGCCAGGCCGGAGAACAGGGCCAGGTCCATGGCCAGGGCGCATCTCGCCTTCCCGGCCTCGACCTTTACCGAGACAAAGGCCGAGGCTATGAGTGAGACGAGGATCACGGAAAAGAGGCTTAAAAAAACCGTAATGCTCCCTTCCGTTTTCCGCGCCGGAACGCTCCCGCTGCGTTCAGATGGCATTGCTTTGTGTGGAAACCTTGTTCAGAATCGTCTTCACCACTTTGGTCAGCTGGTCCTTAAAGAGTACGACCAGCGCGATCAGGACCAGGAGGACCAAAATGATCTCGACCGTCGTCACGCCGTCCTCTTCTTCTAAAAAAGAGCGCATTGCATCCATAATGAAACCTTCCTTTCGAGAGTAACCTGCATGCATCTTACGCATGCAAAGCAGCAGATGAATCGCTCCGGGCGGCGCCTTCCCGGAACAATTCGGATGATAACAATCAATCCAAAAGCATTTCAAGGGGGTATTATTCACAAAAGCGCGCCGGATTTTTCGTATATAGTATCCAAATCCCCAGAATAACAGTTTTCATCGGAGAATTTTTGTAGTAAAATGACAAACAGGTAACAGCATCTTTCAGGCCGATGCGGAAAGCGGAAAAAGCTCCGCCCTAAAACGCGGACCGGAAAGTATGCGTCATTTTAATACTGCCGCAAAGGAGTCCTGATCATGAACGTAATTCTTGCCTGGGGCCTTATCCCCCCCATCCTGCTCATCATCTATATGTACCGCCTTGACCGGATCGAAAAGGAACCTGCCGGCCTCATCTTCAAGACCTTTCTCTTCGGAGCCCTCTCTGCCTTTGCCGCCATGGCTCTGGAGACGCTCGGCGAATCGATCCTTTCCGCCCTCGGCATCTACGAGGAAAGCCTTCTCTACATCTTTCTTTCCAATTTCCTCGTAGTCGCGGTGTCCGAAGAACTGTCCAAACGAACCGCCATGAAGCTGGCGGTCTGGAATCATCCGGAGTTCAACTTCCGCTTTGACGCGGTCATCTATTCCGTCACCGCCGCTTTGGGCTTCGCGGCGCTCGAAAACATTCTCTACATGATCTCTTTCGGAACCGGCATCGCTCTCGCCCGCCTGATTCCCACCCATTCCATCTGCGGACTCTTCATGGGCGCCTTTTTAGGCGTGGCCAAAACCGCGGAGCTGGACGGCAATCTCGCCCGCAGAAGCCTTTACATGAAGCTCTCCCTTCTCATTCCGATCCTCATCCACGGCTTCTATGATTTCTGCCTGAGCACGGGAAGCGACACCCTCTCCCTTTTCGTCCTGGTTTTCATTTTCATCCTGACGATCATCTCCTGGAGCCGCTTAAAGAAATACGCCAGGGAGGATCAGCAGATCTGACCGGAAGAAAAGGTCCGTAAAGCGTTGTTTACACACATTTCCAATACCATATAAAGGAGGAACCCCATGAACCAAACCTTTGAAGCCATCTTCAAAAAACTTCAAAACGGAAGCGACGTCCGAGGAAGCGCCATCGCGACCGAAACGGAGCCGCTCAACCTGACCCCGCAGATTGCCTCTGAGATCGCCCTTTCCTTCCGTGATTTTCTTGCCGAAAAAACCGGCAAGGATATCCGGGAACTCCGGATCGGCGTAGGCCATGACAGCCGCCTGACGGCGGAAGCCATGAAAGAGGGCGTACTTGCGGGCCTTGACGCCTGCGAGGGCTTTGACTGCGGTCTGGTCTCGACCCCGGCCATGTTCCTCTCCACGGTTCTTGCCGAAAGCAGCTTCGACGGAGCGGTCATGATCACCGCAAGCCATCTGCCTTTTAACCGGAACGGACTCAAATTCTTCACGAAAGAAGGCGGGCTTGAAAAGGCGGATATCACAAAGATCCTCCAGGGGGCGGCCGAAATCCGCGACAAGGGTCTCACGCCGAAGGGCGGAGCGGCTTCGAAGACCTTCGACCTGGTAAGCCTCTACAGCAGGCACATGATGGACATCATCAAGAAAGAAGTCAATGCGGACGATTATGATAAACCGCTGACAGGACTCCGCATAGCCGTCGATGCGGGCAACGGAGCCGCCGGCTTTTTCGCCTCCCGCATCCTCGTTCCGCTCGGAGCCGATATCGAAGGCAGCCGCTATCTGGAGCCGGACGGCCATTTCCCCAACCACGTGCCCAACCCGGAAAATAAGGACGCCATGGCTGCCATCCGCTCGGCGGTTCTTGAATCCCACGCCGACCTCGGCGTCATCTTTGACTGCGACGGGGACCGCGGGGCCTGCGTTTTTGCCGACGGCACGGAAGTGAACCGGAACGCTCTCATCGCGCTCATGGCCGCCATTCTTGCCCCGGCTCACCCGGACGCGGTGGTCGTCACCGATTCGGTTACCTCCGACGAGCTGGCCGTATTCCTTGAAAAGGAACTGGGCCTGACCCACCTCCGCTTCAAACGGGGTTACAAGAACGTCATCAACAAGGGCATCGAGCTGACGAAAGAAGGCCGCGACTGCCCGCTGGCCATCGAGACCTCCGGCCACGGCGCGCTGGCGGAAAACTATTTCTCGGACGACGGCGCCTATCTGTCGGTCAAGATCATCTGCGAGATGGCCAGGCTCAGGAAAGACGGCCGCCGCATAGAAGAGCTCATCGCAAAGCTCGGCTATCCGGCTGAAGAAAAGGAGATCCGCCTCAGCATCTCCGGCGACAACTTCGCGGAATACGGACAGAGGATGCTGGAGGATTTCAAGGCCTTCGCCGAAAAAGAAGCCTGCTTCTGCCTGGTCTCCCCCAACTACGAGGGCGTCCGTCTCCGCTATGACGACGGAGAGAAGAAAGGCTGGATCCTGGTCCGCCTCTCCCTCCACGATCCGGTGATCCCGATCAACGCGGAAGCAAACGCGGCGGGCGGAGTCGACGCTATCCTCGCCAAAGTAAGGCCATTCTTTACGGGATATGACCGGCTCAGCAGCTTTTAAGGACAGGGAGATTATGAGAAATGAACGTCGATGAGCTGCTTTTTGCTCTCCGAAAGCTTTCACGCGAAAAGGAAAGCCTGAAAACCGCCCTTCTAAAGACCCGGGAGGCCCCCAACCCCCTCTCCGAGTTCTGCCGGATCGCCCGGGAAGAAGGGATTCCTTTATATGAGATGGATCTTCTGACGGCAGGCGAGGAAGCTTACGCAGCCATGAAACGCTCGACAAACGGCGGGGGAGAAAACTCCCCTGCCCTCATCGGAGAGGACGACTATTACGGAATGTTTCTGGCAGAAATGGAGGCGGAAAATGAAAAAAAATCCTCTTCTTAAAAGCTTCGGTTTTGCTTTTGAAGGCATACGCGACACTTTTCGCTCCGAGCGGAACATAAAGATCCACGGGCTTTTCATGATCGCGGTAGTCATCTGCGGCTTCCTCTTTCGGATCAGCCTGACGGAATGGTTTTTCTGCCTCGTTCTTTTCGGCCTGGTGACAAGCCTTGAGCTGGTAAACACCGCCATTGAAGCCGCAGTCGATCTGGCCACGGAAGAAAAGAAACCGCTGGCCAAAAAAGCCAAGGACGCGGCGGCGGGAGCCGTCCTCGTTTCCGCGATCTTTGCCGCAGTCATCGGGCTCTTCATTTTCGTTCCAAAACTCTTTCACATACTCAATATTCTATAGGAGGTATAACCATGGAGAAAATTACAGATGGATTCAAAACCCTGCTTTTGGCCGCAGTCGGCGCAGCGGCCCTCACGGCGGACAAATCCCAGGAGATTTTAAAGGAACTGGTCTCCCGGGGCGAGCTTACTGTCGAGCAGGGAAAAGCCCTGAACCAGGAACTGAAACACAAATTTTCCGAAGCGGGCAAAGAAAAGGAAAAGGAAGACACGGCTGTCGCGGACTTTTTAAAGGGCCTTTCTCCGGAAGAGCTTGAAGCCCTGAAGCAGAAGATCCGGGAAACCGTCAGCAAGGACGGCGATGAGTAAATCCGATCGGGAGGCGCAGCCGGATACTTCGGGACACCGGCTCCGGGAGATCCGCAATGTGCTGGTAAAGAATCATATCGCGCGCGGAATTACGCCGGAGAAGCTGCGGGTCATCCTCGAAGAGCTCGGTCCTACTTATGTAAAGCTTGGACAGATTGCGTCCCTGCACTCGGACATCCTTCCCAAAGCTTACTGCGACGAGCTGGCGAGCCTGAACTCTTCCGTCGCCCCCATGTCCTTTGAGGAAGTGCTCTCCATCCTGGACGACGCTTACGGCAAAGGCAGCTGGCAGGAGATCTTCGCTTCCATCGACGAAAAGCCTCTGGGCTCCGCTTCCATCGCCCAGGTTCACCGGGCCCGGCTCCTTTCAGGCGAGGACGTCATCATCAAGGTTGAGCGGAAAGGAATCTACGACATCATGTCCGGCGATATCCGGCTCATGAAGAAAGCCGTTAAATTTCTTCCGGCAGTCGGGGATCTGAAAAACCTCGTTGATTTCGATCTGGTGCTCGATGAACTCTGGACAGTCGCCCAGGAGGAAATGGATTTCCTCAAGGAAGCCTCCAACATGGAGGAATTCTCCAGAAACAATGAAAAGATCCGCTATGTCACCACGCCCAGACTCTACCGGGAATACACGACCCGGCAGGTGCTGGTTATGGAATACATTGACGGAACAGGAATCAATAAAAAAGATGAGCTTATAAGAAGGGGCTACGACCTCGACGAGATCGGAACAAAATTTGTCACAAATTTCATCCAGCAGATTGTTGATTTCGGTTTTTTCCACGCCGACCCCCATCCGGGAAATGTAAAGATCCGGGACGGCAAGATCGTCTGGCTTGATATGGGCATGATGGGCCGGCTCACGGAACACGAACGCCGCTGCATGGTCCGGGGCGTTGAAGGCATCGCCATGCACGATACCTCCAAAGTGGTTGACGCCGTTCTCGAAGTGGGAAAACCCTTCGGAAAGACCGATCAAGACCGCCTCTTCCGGGACATGCGGGACTTCATGCAGGAATTCGGCAGCAAGTCCATGGGCCAGATCGACGTAGCGGAAACGCTGGAAGCCATGATGGAAATCATGAAGGCCAACCACATCGGGATGCCCCACGGCCTCACCATGCTGGCCCGGGGCTTCGCCCACATGGAAGGCGTACTCGCCTCCATCAGTCCCGATCTCAACATGATCGGGATCGCCCAATCCGTGGTCACCGAAGATTTCCTGAAATCCACAAACTGGAGGGAAGAAGCGGAAACGCTGGGCCGGCATCTCTACCGATCGGTCCGGAAGGGAACGGACATACCGGCCCTCACTGCCGACATCATGAAAGAATACCTGGCCGGACACGGCCGGATGAGCCTCCGGCTGGAAGCCTCCGAGGATTTGGCCCAGATCATCTACTCTTCCGTCCGCAACCTGGTCATCGGCATGTGCATCGTCGCCCTTCTGATCGCCTCCTCCATCCTCTGCCTGACGGATATGAATCCCAGGCTTTTCGGGATCCCGGCGCTGGGGGCTTTCGGCTACTTCACAGCCTTTGGGGCCTCCCTCTATTTCTTCGTCAGATATTTTATCCGAAAATTCATAAACAGAAAAAAATAAAGACATCCGGAAGATCCGGATGTCTTTATTTACTCAAAGGGGAAACGCCGCCGTCCTCTCCGCTAATGTCTCCAGCGTCAAGGGATCGCAAAGCGCGAAGGTAAGCTCCGCTTCCTTCGGATCCGTGATCCCATTGTCCTCAAGGTCTTCCTCCAGGACATAGATCCGGGTAAAGGCTTTCTTTCCGGCCCCCAGCAGGATCCCGCTGTAGCCGTCCAGCATGAAACCGTCAATGGAAAGGTCTTTCGCCTCGACGTAGACCTTTTCCGTCCCTTCATTTTCAAGGAAAAGAACGATCCCCCTTCCCCAAAGAGGATCTTCCTCCACATAGCGGGCAGAAATCATCATCCCCGGCTCCCGGAAAACCTCCCGCCCGGGATCGAAAGCCGCCTCCCCGGCCTCCCCAAAGGCGGAAGTCTTTATACTGACCTCTTCGGATGAAAAAAGTTCCGTCCATTCCTCCCGGTCATAGACGGCAAAGACCGCATCTACTCTCTCCACAGTTTCAATCCCGCAAGTCTCCAGCCCGAAGGCGGGAAATTCCAGAACCGTATTCATCTTCTTGCCCGCGGAAACTTCCGCGGAGAAGGTGTTGGAGAGCTGAAATCCGTTCACGCAAAGTTCCGGGCACTGGATCACGGCTGTCCGATCCGTGGAATTCTCGATCAGGAGCCGGATCCCATCGCCGAGCAGGTCATCTTCCGCATACTCCCGGGCCGTAATCCGGATTCCATCCTTTTCCACAAGGACCTGCTCTTCAATAGAAACCTCCCCCGGCTCGAAATCCGTCTCCGTATCAGCGTCATAGGGCTTTTCTTCTGTCAAAGACTCTTCCGAAAAGGCCTCCTCCGGAGATGAGGCCTTTTCGGAAGAGACGCTCCCCTCAGAGACGGCGTTCTCCATCCTTTCCCCTTCCGGCAGCCTGTCCCCGCATCCGGCAAGGGACGCCGCCAGCAGCAGCGTCAACAAAGCTTTCATTTTTTTCTGATGCATTTTCCCTCCTTCTGAGCCGGCACAGTGTCCTGTTTTTGCGGAACCGCTCTTCTATACAGCTGCCGGA
>JAILID010000139.1 GCA_024695465.1 Lachnospiraceae bacterium
GATGTGGATAAGACGAGCGGGGTTTTCATTTTCTCGAAAGTGAGCCTGAATGATACAGGGAAGCTCATTATCGAGGGCGGCGAGGGCGTCGGCCGGGTGACGAAGCCCGGGCTCGATATGCCGGTCGGCGAGGCAGCGATCAACCATGTGCCGCGGGAGATGATCGGGCAGGCAGTCTTGCAGGCCGCAGAGCTTGCCGGGTACGCCGGCGGGCTGACCGTGACGGTTTCGGTGCCGGGCGGTGAGGAGATCGCGCGGCAGACATTTAACCCGCAGCTCGGGATCGAGGGCGGTATCTCGATTCTCGGGACCTCGGGAATTGTTGAGCCGATGAGCATGCAGGCGCTTGTGGAGACGATCAAGGTGGAAATGAGGCAGGCGCGGGAGATGGGAAATCGGCGGCTGATCCTTGTGCCGGGGAATTATGGGACGGATTTTCTGAAGGAGCGGGGGCTCGATCAGCTGGGGGTCCCTGTCGTCAGATGCTCGAATTTCATCGGCGAGGCGATCGACGAAGCCGGGCTATTGGGATTTGAGGAGCTGCTGCTGGCTGGGCACATTGGGAAACTGGTGAAGCTGGCGGGCGGCATCATGAACACACACAGCCGGACGGCGGACTGCCGGATGGAGCTTTTCTGCGCGCACGCGGCGGTGTGCGGGGCGGAGACGGCGATTTGCCGCAGGATCATGGGGGCGGCGACGGCGGACGGGTGTCTTGAGATCCTGAAGGAATGCGGATTATATGCCGAGGTTATGAAAAGCTTGACGGAAGCCATCCGGAGCCGGCTTGTAAGAAGGGCGAAGGATGGCTGCGAGGTCGGAGCGCTCGTGTTCAGCAATCGCTTTGGGCTGATTGGGGAGACCGTGGAAGCTGGGGCGATGGTGAGGAAGTGGAAGGAAGAGAGGGGGACGGTCCCCTGCGTAAAGTGAAAAATGGTGGAACGTAAGGAGATAGATATGGTGCATTTTGTCGGAGCGGGCTGCGGCGAGCAGGGATGGAGGTTCAGGAGCTTTACCGCGGAGGAGCTTGCGGCCGTTCCGGGTGGAGTTACCGCTTCGGGGTTTGTCGGGAAGACCGCCGGCGCGGACAAGGCCTGCGAGCAGGCGGCCGTCCTGGGGAGCGGCGGGGTTTTCATTTTACGAAAATTCACGAAAAACGGGGCCGCCATGCTGCCGGATTGGAGGTGGCGGGATGAGTAAGCTGTACGTTGTCGGACTGGGACCCGGCGGGGCGGAAGGTATGACGGAGGAGGCGCGGGAGGCCCTCGCGCGGGCGGACGTGCTCGTTGGCTACACGGTCTATCTGGAGCTCGTTCGGGGGATGTTTCCGGGCAAGGAGACCTATTCGACGCCGATGCGGCAGGAGATCGAGCGCTGCCGCCGGGCCCTTGAGGCCGCGGCGGACGGAAAGACCGCGGCTGTGCTCTCATCGGGGGACGCGGGCGTCTATGGGATGGCCGGGCTGATCCTCGAGATGAGCGGGGACTATCCGGAGGTCGAGATCGAGGTGGTCGCGGGGGTCACCGCGGCGCTTTCCGGGGCCGCCGTCCTGGGCGCGCCGCTCATGCACGATTTCTGCGTGATTTCCCTCTCGGACTTGCTCACGCCCTGGGAGACTATCGAGCGGAGGCTTCGCTGCGCGGCGGAGGGGGATTTTGCGCTTTGCATTTACAATCCCTGCTCGAAAATGCGGCGGGATCATCTCGCGAGGGCCTGTGATATTCTTCTTGCAATAAAAAGTCCCGAAACCGTCTGCGGCTGGGTCCGCAATATCGGCCGCAAGGGCCAGGAAATGAAAATCCTTACGCTCGGGGAGCTGTGTGATGAGGGTCTTGATATGTTTACGACCGTCTTCGTGGGCTCCTCGAAGACGAGAAAGATCGGCGGGCGCATGGTGACGCCGCGGGGTTACGAGGCGAAGGGGCGATGATATGGTAACTTTGATCGGTCTCGGCGGCGGCTCCGCCGGGGGAATGACTGCGGAAGCGCTGGAAGCGCTCTCCGGGGCGGAGATATGGATCGGCGCAAGGCGCGTTCTCGACGCGCTGCCGGAAGGCGCGGCGCTGCGGATCGCGGAATACCTGCCGGAGGAGATTCTCAGAATCGTTCGGGAAAATGAAAACAAATCCATCTGCCTTCTCTTCAGCGGCGACACCGGGTTTTATTCGGGGGCGTCGAAGTTAATCGCGCATTTTAATCGGGAGGGAATCGACTATAAGGTCCTTCCCGGAATATCGAGCGTCCAGCTCCTGTCAGCTAAGATCGGCCTGCCCTGGCAGGACTGGCGGCTGGTGTCCGCCCACGGGAAGGCCTGCGATCCGGTGGAGGAGATCCGGCGCGGGGGAGACGTCTTCTTTCTGACCGGCGGGAAGGTTACGCCGGGGAGTTTGTGCCGGGAGCTTAACGAAGGGGGATACGGGAGTCTTACGGCGGTGGTCGGGGAGGCGCTGACCTATCCCTCGGAGCGGATCCGCCGGGGGAAGGTTGAGGCATTCGCCGGGAAGGACTTTGATGGGCTGAGCGTTGTGCTGGTATTGGGAACGAAGGCCGGCAGCCTGGCCGGGCGGGACGCAAAAGCAGCGGGGACAGGGAGCGACCCCGAAGCTTTTGAGCCGGCTGCAAGCGCAGCATCAAGCCGGAAAAAGAGAATCATGATCTCCGCGATGGGCAGCGGGAGCGGCAAGACCGTGCTGACATGCGGTCTTCTTTCGGCGCTTAAGGAAAGGGGGATCGCGTGCGAGGCCATGAAATGCGGCCCGGACTACATCGACCCCATGTTCCACGCGAAGGTGTTGGGGCTTCCGGGCCGGAACCTGGATCCGTTCCTGCAGGGGGCATGCGGCGTTGAACACGTCTTGAGGGGCCAGAAGGCTTCACTTGCCCTGATCGAGGGGGCCATGGGGTTCTACGACGGGGTCGCAGGGACGACGGAGGCGAGCGCCTGGGAGCTCGCGGCTGCGCACGGGATCCCGGTGGTGCTCGCAGTGAGGCCCGGCGGCAGCAGCGTGACGCTGGCGGCCCAGATCAGGGGGATTTTGGAGTTCCGGAGGCCTAGCGGGGTGGCCGGGCTGATCCTGACCGCCTGCCGGGAGGGACTCTACCGGCATTTAAAACCCATCATCGAGCGGGAAACCGGGCTTGCCCTGCTCGGATATCTGCCGCCGATGAAGGAGGCGGAGATCAAAAGCAGGCACCTGGGGCTTATGACAGCCGGCGAGCTGGCGGATTTTAAGGAGCGCTTTGAGAAAATCGCAGCGCAGATGGAAAAGACCGTAGATCTGGACCGGCTGATGGAGCTGGCCGGGAGCTTTGAAGCGGAGCCGGAAGCAGAAATGAGTTCACAGAGGAAATGCCGGATCGCGGTGGCGCGGGATGAGGGGTTTTCATTTTACTATGAGGACAGCTTTGAGGCGCTTAGGGAGGCGGGGGCGGAAATCATATTTTTCTCGCCGATCCATGACAGGGCGCTGCCGGATTGCGGCGGTTTATACCTCGGCGGCGGCTACCCGGAACTGTACGCCGCTGAGCTCGAAGCGAACGTCCCGATGCGGGAGAGCATCCGGGAGGCGGTGAAGGGCGGGCTTCCGACGGTCGCGGAGTGCGGGGGATTTTTGTATCTGCAGCAATCCCTCGAGGATACGGCGGGAGAAAAGCACGCCATGGCGGGCGTCCTGCCCGGGGAGGGCGTGAGGACGGACCGGCTGCAGCGCTTTGGTTACGCTTATCTTCTGCCGGAGGAGGATTCGCTTTTGTTCCGGAAGGGCGAGCGGATCCCCGTGCATGAGTTTCACTACTGGGATTCGACGGAGTATGGTTCGGATCTTCGCGCCGTGAAGCCGGACGGGCGGTCATGGCCCTGCGGGTTCACGTCGCCGACGCTCTACGCGGGGTTTCCGCATCTTGATCTGGGAGGCGAGGCCGGACTGGCGGCGCGCTTTGCGGCAGCGGCTGCAGCCGCAAAGGAGGGGCGCAAATGACGCTTAGTGAAACTTTAAAGAACATCAAAGGGCCGGATGAGACGGCTGAAAAGGAAGCCCGCGGCCGCTGGAACTCACTCGCCAAGCCCCTCGGGAGCCTGGGTGCTCTTGAAGACGCGGTCGTCAAGATCGCGGGCCTTAGGGGCTCGGCGGATGTGCGCCTTCTTAAGAGAACGCTGCTCGTCTTCTGCGCCGACAACGGCGTGGTCGCGCAGGGGGTGAGCCAGTCGGGTCCGGAGGTGACGCTTGCGGTCACGGAGGCTCTGGGCCGGGGCAGGAGTACCGTCAATTTTATGGCGGAGGCGGCCGGCTGCCGGGTAGTCCCGGTGGACGTCGGGGTGCTTTCCGCTGACGCAATTCCGGGGGTACTGGATAGGAAGGTCCGGCGGGGCAGCGCGGACATGACCTGCGGTCCCGCGATGAGCCGGGAGGAGTGCCTCCGGGCCGTCGGGACCGGCATCGAGCTTGTCCGGGAACGGAAGGAGGCAGGCGATGACATCCTCCTTCTGGGCGAGATGGGCATCGGCAATACAACCAGCTCCTGCGCGGTACTGAGCGTCTTGCTGGGAATGCCTGCAAAGACGCTGGCCGGCAAGGGCTCAGGGCTCTCCGCGGAGGGGCTGGAGCGGAAGATCCAGGCGATCGGGAAGGCGATTAGAGTCAATCAGCCGAATCCCGGCGACCCGCTGGACGTGCTCGCGAAGGTTGGCGGCCTTGATCTCGCGGCCCTTGCCGGCGCGGTCCTGGGCGGGGCGCTCTTCCGTCTGCCGATCCTTTTGGACGGGCTCATCACGGACGCGGCGGCCCTTGCTGCCGCGCGGCTCTGCCCCAAGGCGAAGGGCGTGTTGCTGGCGGGCCATCTGTCGGGCGAGCCGGCGGCCCGATACGCGCTTCGGCAGCTGGGGCTTGCGCCTTTCATTTCCTGCGGGATGAGGCTCGGGGAAGGCAGCGGCGCGGTGGCAGCGCTGCCCCTGCTTGACCAGGCGCTTGCGGTGTATACAAGCGGGCACACCTTCGGGCAGCTGGGGATAGAGGCCTACAAAGCCATTGAATAGGAGACGCTTATGTTCACACTGATCATCGGAGGCGCCGGAAGCGGCAAAAGTGAATACGCGGAGTCGCATGTGCTGGGCCTGGACGGGCAGCGGCTCTATCTCGCGACGATGGAGCCTTTCGGGGCCGAGGCGGAAATGAGGATCGCCCGCCACCGCAGGCTGCGGCGCGGCAAGGGCTTTCTGACCCTTGAGCGTTTTGTGGATATCGGCAGCGTGCCGGTCTCGGAGGGCGCGAATGTCCTTCTGGAGGATCTGGGGAACCTGCTCGCGAACGAGATGTACAGCCCGGCGGGAGGCGGCCCGGAGGCGGCGCTTGGGGGCCTGCTGAGCCTTGGGGAAAAATGCAGACATCTCACCGTCGTGACCAACGAGATCGGGCTCGGCGGGGTGAGCTATGAGGGGGATACGCTGCGCTATATGGAGGAGCTTGGGCGGCTCAACTGCTGTCTGGCGGCGCGGGCGGATCTGCTGGTTGAGGTGCTTTGCGGGATTCCCAGGGCGCGGAGAAGAAGAAACCATGCCGTCTCAATTTAAACGGCGCTGAGGATTTCAGATGAACGCAAAAGAAGTCTTAAAAGTTTATTTCGGATATGATACATATAAACCCGGGCAGGAAGAGATCATAGAGGCGATTCTGGCCGGGAAAGACGTCCTGGCCGTCATGCCGACCGGAGCCGGGAAGTCAATCTGCTACCAGGTTCCGGCCATGATGCTGGAAGGGATCACGCTTGTGATTTCCCCGCTGATATCGCTCATGCAGGATCAGGTAAAAGCGCTGAATGAAGCCGGGATCCATGCGGGATATATCAATTCTTCTTTGACGGAGGGGCAGATCGCGAAGGTTTACTCGCTGGCGGCGGGAGGCAGATTCAAGATCCTCTATGTCGCGCCGGAACGGCTGGAGAGTTATGGGTTTCTGGATTTTGCCTCCGGCGCGGATATATCGATGGTGACGGTGGATGAAGCGCATTGCATTTCCCAGTGGGGACAGGACTTCCGACCGAGCTACCTTAAGATCGTTGAGTTTATAGAAGGACTTGCGAAGAGGCCGATTGTGAGCGCGTTTACCGCGACCGCGACGGAAGAGGTAAAAGCTGATATTTCCTGCGTGCTCAAATTGCAGGAGCCCAGGATCGTCTCCACCGGTTTTGACCGTGAAAATCTGTTTTTTGATGTGGCGATGGTTCGGAAGAAGAGCGATTATGTGCTGGATTATGTAAAAAACCATCCGGAAGAAAGCGGGATCCTCTACTGCGCGACGAGGAACAACGTGGATAAACTGCATGATCTGCTCATCGCTTCAGGGATTCCCGCGGCAAAGTATCATGCGGGAATGGATCATGCGGCAAGGAAAGAAAGCCAGGATGATTTCATTTACGACCGGCTGCCGCTGATCGTTGCCACGAACGCTTTTGGGATGGGAATAGACAAATCCGGGGGAGCGGGACAGCGGAAAGCCGGAAAGAGGGACGAGGCGGTCAAAACTGAAGAGACCTTTTTATCTCAATCCGGAAGATGGAAACGCGTTTGTCTATGGGGAGCTCTCCTTCTTGACGGAGATCAGGGACGAGCTGAACCGGGTTTCGTCAGCGGATCAGGTGAAGCGTATTCATGGAACGGATATCTTTAAAGTGCTGCTCTCGAAAGGTTATGTCGAGGAGAGGGTGGAGAATGGACGGTCGATGAAAGTCAGGACAGAGCAGGGAATCTTAAAGGGAATCGCGGAAGAAGAAAAGACCGGGAAGATGGGAACCGTGTATACGGTACTGCGCTATCCGGCGGATATCCAAAAAGAAATAGTGGAGCATTATATCGAAATAGGCAGAGAGATGTCCAGTAAGGGATAAGGAGCAGGCTATGGTGCATTTTGTCGGGGCGGGCTGCGGCGCGCCGGATCTCATAACGTTGAGGGGAGAGAGGCTGCTTCGGGAGGCAGATGTCGTCATCTACGCCGGAAGCCTTGTGAATCCCGCGCTTCTGGGCCTCTGCCCGGAGGGCTGCAAGGTCTATAACAGCGCGGAGATGACGCTGGAAGAGCTGTTCTCCGTCATGAAGGAAAATGAAAAGCAAAAGCTCGTCCGTCTTCAGACCGGGGATACGAGCCTTTTCAGCGCGGTAAGGGAGCAGATCGATCTCCTGGAGAAAGCCGGGATCCCCTACGACATCACGCCGGGCGTGTCGAGCTTCTGCGGGGCCGCGGCGGCGCTTGGCGTCGAGTACACGCTGCCCGCCGTTTCCCAGACCGTCATCATCACCCGCATGGCGGGGCGGACTCCGGTTCCGGAGAGGGAAAGGATCGCTTATCTGGCGGCCCACGGGGCCGCAATGGTGATCTTCCTGTCCGCGGGCTTGTTGGAGCAGCTTCAGGCGGAGCTCCTTGAAGGCGCCTACACGGAGGAGACCCCTGCCGCGATCGTCTACAAGGCTTCCTGGCCGGAGGAGCGCGTGGTCCGCTGCCGCCTCGGGGAATTATCCGCCGCCGGCAAAAGGGCAGGGATCCGCAAGACCGCGCTCATTGTCGTCGGGGATTTTCTGGAAAAATCGAATGAGCGGAGCCTGCTCTACGATCCGGCCTTTTCGACGGAATACCGGGAGGCCTCGCGATGAAGCTGCGGATCCTTTCTTTTAGCGACCAGGGTGAGGCGCTCGCGAAGAAGCTCGCCGGGCTTTTAGGCGGCTCGGAGGATCGGGGGATTCCGGCCGCAAAGTGGACAGAGCGCTGTTTCGGGGAGGCGGAGGCGCTTATCTTCATCGGCGCGGCCGGGATCGCGGTGCGTTCGATCGCCCCGTTTTTAAAAAAGAAGGATCTCGATCCCGCCGTCGTCGTTTTGGATGAAGGGGGGCGTTTTGTCATTCCGATCCTGAGCGGACACTTAGGGGGGGCGAACGATCTGGCAAGGAGGATAGGAGAACTCACGGGGGCAATCCCGGTCATCACGACCGCGACGGACCTGTCGGGAAAATTCGCGGTGGACGAGTGGGCCCGCAGGCAGAACTTCGCGCTTCTGGAAGCGGAGCGGATCCTGCCCGTATCCTCGCGGATCCTGAGGGGGGAAGAGGTTCGGATCATAAGCGATTGGGCCATCGGCGGCGAGTGTCCGCCCGGCTTGCGGCTGGAGATCCCGGTGGGAAGTCCGGGCTGCGCGCTCGGCACAGGCCATGCGGGCGAAGCCGTTCATGCAGCGGATCAAAGCCCTGGATACGGCCTTAAGCCCGGAAAGCCTGATTCGGAATATGTCCCGGCGGCCGGGGAAAGCCCGGGAGACGGAAGCGTGCGTCTCAGCCTGCGGACGGATACAAGCGGGGCCCTGCACCTGGTTCCGAGAATCGGCGTACTGGGGATCGGCTGCCGGCGCGGCGTCTCCGGGGAAGTCATAGAGGGCGTTTTTCAATCTTTTCTGGAGCGGGAGCGCTTCTATGGCTCCTGTATTACGGAAGCCGCATCCATCGATCGGAAAGCAGGGGAGATGGGGCTCCTGGCCTTCTGCCGGGCCCATCAGTGGAAAATGAGGACCTTTTCCGCCGGAGAGCTGGCGGCCCTTCCGGGAGAATTTTCCTCCTCGGCTTTTGTCGGGAAGACTGTCGGGGTGGACAACGTCTGCGAGCGGGCCGCGGTTCTGGGAAGCGGCGGGGTTCTCATTTTCAAAAAATTCGCGAAAAACGGAGTTACCATGGCGCTGGCCGCGCGTCCCTTCTCGCCGGATTGGAGATGGCGTTATGAAAGATCTGAGAGTTCCCGGGTGCCCTCAAAATGAGACTGTCGTTATATGGCCCGGAGGAAGAGCTTGCGCCGATCCGATGAGGAAAAGAAAGAGCGGAAACACCCGTCTTGACTTTATTCCTGCCAAAACATATACTGTTAACGTTTCAGGAACGTTTTTCGCGTCCGCAAAAGGGCTTCCTGCCGGCGACCGGAGCCGTGCGCCCGGGCCCTTTATCTGCCTGCGGCGGGCGGGAAGGAAGCTGCGGCTCTTTCGGACAGATGGGCGGATCGGGGCGCTGAGCCGGGCCGCGGTCCTTTGAAGACGCTGAAAGGAGGGGAAAGTGCGGATCCTTGAGACGCTTATCGTGACATTTTCCATGTTTTCGGCTGTCCCGATGCCGCAGATCAAGTGGAATGAGAGGAATATGCGCTGGAGCATGTGCGCGTTTCCCCTGATCGGGCTGCTGATCGGGCTTGCCGTCTGGGGTTTAAGGATGCTGGGCGATTATCTTCAGCTGCCGAAGCTGCTCCTGGGCGCCGGCTGCTCTTTGCTTCCTCTCATGCTGACCGGAGGAATCCACATGGATGGCTTCGCGGACACCTGGGACGCGCTCGCAAGTCACGCGGAGCCGCTTAGAAAGCAGGAGATCCTGAAAGATCCCCATATCGGGGCTTTCGGGGCCTTGCATATGGGGATGTATCTGATCGCGAGCGCCTCCCTCTGGGCCTCCCTGCCGGTCTTGCGGCCGCTGCCGCTTTTCCTCCTGTTTACTTTGAGCCGGACCCTCTCCGGGCTTTCCATCACGCGTTTTCCCCTGGCGAAAAATACAGGGCTCGCGTACGCCTTCGCTTCCTCCGCGGACAGGAAGGCGGCAGGCCGTGTGCTGATCGCCCTGGCGCTCATCCTGACCGGAGGCCTGTGTTTTTGCGGAGATGCCGGATTTGGGATGGCCGCTGCGGGCTGGGGCGTGTTTGCATTTTACAAAAGGATGGCGCGGAAGGAGTTCGGAGGGCTTTCGGGGGACCTGGCGGGCTGGTTCCTTCAGACCGCGGAGCTTTGGATGCTGGCGGCGATGTGCCTTCTTTCAGCGGGGGAAGCCCCTGTTCTTTAAGCAGCGGGCGTTTTTGGGGGGTTTCTTTATGATCTTTATCACAGGTCCTTATTATTCCGGCAAGCGCGCTTTCGCGAGGGCGCTTTTCGGCTGGTCCGAAGAGGAACTTGCGGTGAATGCGGTTCTTGACGCGCAGAAGCTTGCGGAAAATGAAGACAACCTGGAAGCCCTGGCGGACCGCCTTTCCGCCCATCCCGTGGTCATCGCGGTCGAGGTTGGCGGAGGCGTGGTGCCAATGGATCCTCTGGAGCGGAAAAACCGGGAGCGGGCCGGGCGGCTGGCCTGCCTTCTGGCGGCCCGGGCGGAGACGGCGGTGCGGATGTGCTGCGGCCTCCCGGAGATCCTGAAGGGGGAACTGCCATGCGGCTGATCTTCATACGCCACGGGGAGACGGCCTGGTCCCCGGAGGGACGCTATCAGGGAATATCGGATACCGCCCTGTCCCCCGCAGGGATCGAAAAGCTGCGTCCGGCAGGACCGCTCCTTAGGGCGCGGCTCCCGGGGCTTGCGGAGCCGGAGTTTGTCTGTGTAAGCGGCCTTCTGCGGACCAGGCAGACTGCGGACATCCTCTTTCCGGGAGTGCCGCAGATCGTCCTGCCGGGCCTTCGCGAGATGGATTTCGGGGTTTTTGAGGGAAAAAATTACCGGGAGTTGGAAGAAAACCCGTCTTACCGGGCCTGGGTGGAGGGCGGCTGTCTTGGCACCTGCCCGGGCGGGGAGAGCAAGGCAGGCTTCTGTGTCCGGGTCCTTCGGACTTTTGAGGAACTGATGGAGTGTTTTGCCGGGGAGAAGACGCTGATCCTTGTCGTCCACGGAGGCACGATCATGGCGCTTCTTGAGCGCTTCGGGCAGCCGGAGAGGCCTTATTTTGACTGGCATCTGCCTTGCGGGCACGCGTATCTCCTTAAGGCTTCGGATTGGCGGAAGGAGAAGATCCTTCGCCTTGAGGGGAGCCTGGACTTTACGGGGGAAGCCTGGGGCGGGCGGCAGCAAGGTTGGATTTAGTGGGAAAAAGCGGAATCCGGCTCCCTTCGCTTTTGATTATGCTGATTTGTAAGGAGGAGGCATCTTAATTGAAGATCCTTGCTGCGGCGGCCGCCGGTTTTTTACTCGACCTTTTGCTGGGAGATCCCGAGGGATTCCCGCATCCGGTCGTCCTGATGGGGGCTGCTATTACAAAACTGGAGAAGACGCTCAGGGCTTCCTTCCCGGATACGCCGGAGGGAAGGAGAAGAGGCGGTTTCGTGCTCGCAGCGCTCCTGTCGGCGGGAACTTTCTTCATTTCCTTCGGCTTGTTAAAACTGCTGGGACATATCCATCCGGCGCTCGGTTTTATCATGGAGGTGATCTTCTGCTGGCAGGCGCTCGCCATGCGCTGTCTTAAGAAAGAGAGCGAGAATGTCCGTCGGAAGCTTATATCCGGAACGATTGAGGAGGCCCGGTCGGCTGTCGGGCGGATCGTCGGGCGGGATGTGGCGGCTCTTGACGAAGCGGGCGTTACGCGGGCGGCGGTGGAGACCGTGGCGGAAAACTTCTCCGACGGGGAGATCGCGCCGCTTTTTTACATGCTGATCGGCGGCGCGCCGCTGGCGCTTTGCTACAAGGCGGTCAACACCATGGACAGCATGGTCGGCTATAAAAATGAGCGTTATATCGACTTCGGGCGAGCGGCGGCAAAGCTTGACGACGCGGCAAATTATATCCCTTCCAGGCTTTCGGCGCTTCTTTTGATTGCGGCGGCGCCCTTCGCCGGGCTTGACGGGAGAAACGCTTTCCATATCTGGCGGCGGGACCGGCAAAGGCACGCAAGCCCCAATTCCGCCCAGACGGAGGCGGCCATGGCCGGGGCGCTGAAGGTCCGGCTGGCGGGGCCGGCTTCCTATTTCGGCAGGAGGCTGGAGAAACCTTATATCGGGGATCCGGAGAGGCCGATCGAGCCGGAAGACATCAGGCGGGCTGACCGGCTGATGTACGCGGCCGGATTTTTGGGATTTCTGCTCCTGGGAGCGATCCGCCTGGCTTTCATTTTCGCGGGATAGAAGCGGTAAGGATGCGGGACGCGGATTCCTGCGGATTTTTGCGGGATTTTAGCTTCGGAGCGGAAAAGAGGAGAGATGATGAAACTGGGACACGGCGGCGACTGGGCCGGCTTTGCGGAAGCCTACGGGAGGGAAGCCCTTGATTTTTCCGCCAATATAAACCCCCTGGGCCTGCCCGAAGGGGCAAGAAGGGCCGCGGAGGAAGCGCTTTTGCGGGCGGACCGCTACCCGGATCCGCTCTGCCGCAAGCTCCGCGCGGCGCTGGCCGCCCATCACCGGGTTCCCGCGGACTATATCGTCTGCGGCGCCGGGGCGGCGGATCTCATTTATCGCTTAGGGACGGCCCTCCGGCCGAAGACGGCGCTGCTTTTGGCCCCGGCTTTCTCCGAATATGAGCGGGCTCTCGCGCCCTGGGGCTGTGAGATCAGGCGTTATATGCTGAGAAAGGAAAATGATTTCCGCCTGGATGAGTCCTTTTTGGACGCGATAAGCCCCGGGCTTGATCTCCTGGTCCTGTGCGAACCCAACAACCCGACCGGGGTGACCACGGACCCCGCGCTTTTGCGGAGGATCCT
Organism: Lachnospiraceae bacterium; assembly: GCA_024695465.1. Taxonomy (GTDB): domain Bacteria; phylum Bacillota; class Clostridia; order Lachnospirales; family Lachnospiraceae; genus Chordicoccus. The sequence continues at coordinate 12,462 of JAILID010000139.1, forward strand.
TAGGCGCTGCCGGGAGCGGAAGGTCCTGCTCGCCGCGGATGAATGCTTCCTGCCTTTTCTCAGTAAGCCCTGCAGCCTGATCGGCGAGCTGGGGGAGGGCGGGCTTCTCATTTTCCGGGCTTTTACAAAATTCTACGCGATGGCGGGCTTAAGGCTTGGCTATTGTCTCACCGATGAGCCGTATCTTGCCGCGAAGCTTTCGCGATGCGGGCAGCCCTGGGCGGTGACGGAAGCGGCGGCGGAGGCGGGAATCGCGGCGCTTTTGGATCGCGCTTACGCGGAGGCGTCCCGCCGGCTGATCGGGGAGCAGAGAGAGGCGCTGGCCGGAGGGCTGCGCGCGCTTGGGCTTACTGTCGTACCGGGAGAGGCGAATTTTCTTTTATTTTTCAGCAAAGACGCGGAACTCGGGGAGAAGCTTGCCCGGGATGGGATCCTCATCCGGGACTGCGCGGATTATGAGGGGCTTTCCCGGGGCTGCTTCCGCATCGCGGTGCGGACGGCTTCGGAAAATGAAAGGCTGCTTGAAGTTTTGGGGAGGTATGTGTAATGGCAAAATGCATTATGGTTCAAGGCACGATGTCCGGAGCGGGAAAAAGCCTTCTTACGGCGGCGCTCTGCCGGATTTTTCATAAGAAGGGTTACCGGACGGCGCCTTTTAAGAGTCAGAACATGGCGCTTAACAGCTTTGTCACGCTGGACGGACTGGAGATGGGGAGGGCCCAGGCTGTCCAGGCACAGGCCGCCGGACTGAAGCCGGATATCCGGATGAACCCGATCCTGCTGAAGCCTTCCAGCGACACGGGCAGCCAGCTTATCGTAAACGGCCGGGTGCGGGGAAATTATACGGCCAGAGAGTATTATCAGATGAAAAGCTCGCTGATCCCCGCTATTTTGGCCGCCTACGAGAGCCTGGCTGCGGAAAATGACATCATCGTGATCGAGGGAGCCGGAAGTCCCGCGGAGATCAATCTCAAGTCGGATGATATCGTGAATATGGGGCTTGCGAAGATGGTGAACGCGCCGGTCCTTTTGGTCGGGGATATCGACCGGGGCGGCGTATTTGCCCAGATCTACGGGACAGTGGAGCTTCTGGAGCCGGAGGAACGCCGGCGGATCGTGGGCACGGTGATCAATAAGTTCAGGGGAGACGCGGATATCCTGCAGACCGGGCTTGCCATGCTTGAGGAGAAGACGGGGATTCCGGTGATCGGCGTGATTCCTTATTCGAAGGCGAAGATCGATGAAGAAGATTCCCTGGCTCCGGAGCTTAATGAGACGCGCGTTCAGAAGCTTATCGACATAGCGGTGGCGCGTCTTCCGAGGATTTCCAATTTTACGGATTTTACGCCCCTTGAGTACCATCCGGCTGTCGGTGTGCGCTACGTTCACAACGCAAGGGAGCTGGGAAAGCCGGATTTTGTGATCCTGCCCGGCACGAAGAACACGATGGAGGATCTGCTCTGGCTGAGGCAGAACGGCCTCGAGGCGGCGATCCTGAAGCTTGCGGCCAGAGGCGTCCCGCTGCTTGGCATCTGCGGAGGCTTCCAGATGCTGGGGGAGGAAATCAGCGATCCGAAGGGCATCGAGCACGGCGGGGTTCTTTCCGGCATGGGCCTTCTGCCCTGCAGGACTGTGTTTGAAGAGGAGAAAATGCGCTCCCGGGTGAGCGGGAGGAATTTTGCCGAGCCGTTTTTCGGCGCGGCAGTCGAAGGCTATGAGATTCATATGGGACAGACGACCGGGACGGCCGAGCCCTTTAATCTGCTGGAGGACGGAAGACTGGAGGGAGCGGCTGCCGGGAATGTTTTCGGCACTTATCTGCACGGCATTTTTGATTCCGGGGAACTCACGGAGAAGCTGGCGGAATGGTTGATGAAGCGAAAAGGAATCAGTCCGGGTTCGGTCCGGGTGGAGAGCCATAAGGAGTATCAGGAGCGGCAGTTTGATCTTCTGGCCGCGGAGGTGCGGGCGGCTCTCGATATGGAGGCTGTTTATCTGGCCATGGAGGCCTATAAGGGGCGCTGAGAACGCCGGCCCTTGGGAAGGCGGAAGGCCCGGCCGGAGGTTTTCGAAAAAGCGGAAAGAAGCATGGAGGATAGAGATGAGTACAGCGCATATGAGACCCTCGGAAATCGAGAGGACGAGTCTTTCCATTATAAGTCGGGAGCTTGATGGGATGGGGATTGTCCTGCCGGAGGAACAGAAGCCGCTGGTCCTTCGCGTGATCCATGCGACGGCGGACTTTGATTACGCGTCCAATCTGGTGTTTACGGAAAACGCCGTGCGGAAGGGAATCGCGGCCCTTGCGGGAGGAGCGGATATCGTGACCGACACCAACATGGCGAAGGCCGGGATCTCGAAAAACGGCCTTGCCGGCCTCGGAGGCGGTGTTTTCTGCTATATGGCTGATCCTGAGATAGCGGAAAGAGCGCGTCTGGAGGAAACGACGAGGGCGGCGGTTTCGATGCGGCATGCGGTGAAGAAGAATCCCGGAGCGGTCTTTGCCGTCGGCAACGCCCCCACCGCCCTCCTTGAACTTGAGCGGCAGCTTGAGACGGGCTTTCGCCCGGCGCTCATCATCGGGGTCCCGGTGGGATTTGTCAATGTACTGGAAGCCAAGGAACGGATCATCTCGGCTTGTGAGCGCTTTCGGGTGCCGGCGATCGTCGCCCGGGGCCGCAAGGGCGGGAGCAGTGTGGCGGCGGCGATTGCAAACGCCCTCATCTATTCGGCGGCGGATATGCTGGAGCCGGAGAGGAGGGGCTGGAACTGACGGCAGCAGGGCGGATCCCGGAGGGAAAAAGACCCGCGGCGCCGGAAGGCGCCGCGGGGGGAGTTCTTCTTTGATATGTTTTCCGGAAGGCGCCCCTTGTGCTTTAAAGGCAGCCGAACGCTTTCATGGCTTCCTCCAGAACCTTCCGATGGGCTTCCTCCATGGGAACCAGCGGAAGACGGGGATTGCCGACGTTTTTGCCCTGGAGGTTCAAAGCCGCCTTGACCGGGATCGGATTGACCTCGGAGAAGAGGGCGCGGATGAGGGGAAGGGCCTTAAGCTGCAGCTTCGCCGCTTCCGGGTAATTGCCCATAAGACAGAGCCGGGTGATCTCATGGGTTTCCCTGGGGGCCACCAGGGAAAGGACGGAGATGACCCCGATTCCTCCCAGGGACATGATGGGGACGATCTGATCGTCGTTGCCCGAATAGACGTCCAGGCTGCCCTCCGCAAGCTCGATGAGCCGGGCGACCTGGCTGATATCTCCGGAGGCTTCCTTGATGGCCGAGATGTTCGGGACGTTCTTTCCGAGATAAGCCGCCGTCTCCGGGAGGATATTGGTTCCGGTCCTTGAGGGCACGTTGTACAGGACGCAGGGGAGCGAGGCAGACTCCGCTATGGCCCTGAAGTGGGCGATGAGACCCTTCTGCGTGGTCTTGTTATAGTAAGGAGATACGAGCAGGAGGCCGTCCGCCCCTGCTTTTTCTGCCTCCCTTGACATCATGATGGCGTGGGCGGTATTGTTGGATCCGGTGCCGGCGATGACCGGGACCCTTCCTGCCGTCTTCTCGACACAGAAACGGATCGCCTCTATGTGTTCGTCGTCATCAAGCGTCGGGGCTTCTCCGGTGGTCCCGACCGCGATGATGGCATCGGTGTGATTGCTGATCTGGTCTTCGATGAGTAAACCAAAGGATTCGTAATTGATGCTTCCATCTTCATGCATCGGCGTTATGATGGCAGCGCCGGCGCCTTTAAATAAAGACATGCTTATACCCCCTGAATGATAGACTGTGTATCGGATTTTCACGGTACCGAAATCATTCTAATACAATCCCGCTGAAAAATGAACCCCTTTTCTTATCCTTTGACTTATGGTACAATTCTTAGTTAGCAAGCAGCATAATGAAAAAGATTTCAGTACAAGGAGGATTTACTATAATGCGCGCAAGTGGTATTCTTTGCCCGGTTTCATCCCTGTCATCCAGATATGGGATAGGGTGTTTTTCGAAGGAAGCTTATGATTTTGTGGACTTTCTGGTCGAGGCCGGCCAGACTTACTGGCAGGTACTGCCCTTCGGCCCGACCGGCTACGGGGATTCTCCCTACCAGACCTTCTCGACTTTTGCCGGCAACCCCTATTTTATCGACCCGGCGACCCTTATTGAGGACGGCCTTCTTCTCAGGAAGGAAGCGGAAAGCTTTGACTTCGGCCGGGAACCGGAGCGGGTCGATTACGGAGCCCTCTATAACGGCCGCTTTAAGCTCCTGAAGCTTGCCTTTGAGCGCTTCATGGAGAAGCCGGATGAGGAATATGAGGGATTTAAGGAGAAGAACGCCTTCTGGCTTTACGATTACGGCCTTTACATGGCCCTTAAGGGAGCCAACGGCGGGAAGGCCTGGCCGGAATGGGACGACGAGCTTAAGCTGCGGGACGAGAAGGCTCTTGCCGCGGCCCGGAAGGAATACGCCGAAACCGTGGAATTTTACTGCTTCCAGCAGTATGAGTTCGCGAAGCAGTGGGCGAAGCTCAGAAAATACGCCAATGATAAGGGCCTGATGATCATCGGCGACATTCCCTTCTATACCTCCGCGGACAGTTCGGATACCTGGGCGAATCCGCAGCTCTTCCTCATGGATGAAGAATGCCTGCCCAAAAAAGTGGCCGGCTGCCCGCCGGATGCTTTCTCCGCGGACGGCCAGCTCTGGGGAAATCCGATCTATGACTGGGCCTATCTCAAGGAGACGAATTACGAATGGTGGATCCGCCGGATCGCGGCCTGCCTGGAGCTGGTAGACGTTTTAAGGGTTGATCATTTCCGTGCTTTCGACGAATACTATGAGATCCCCTACGGCGAGAAGACCGCGGTAAACGGCCGGTGGGTCAAGGGCCCGGGCATCGGACTTTTCAAGGAGGCCGAAAAGCAGCTGGGAGAACTTCACATCATCGCCGAGGATCTGGGCTACATCACGGACAGCGTGAGGGCCCTGGTCAGGGAGACCGGCTTCCCGGGCATGAAGGTCCTTCAGTTCGCCTTTGATTCCCGTGAGGAAAGCGACTACCTGCCGCATAACTATGAGCACGACTGCGTGGTCTATACCGGAACCCATGACAACGAGACGACCCGGGGCTGGATCGAGAACATCAACCACCATGACCGCGAGTTTGCCCGCTGCTATATCGGTTCGGTTTTCACCGATTACGGGCAGTTTACCTGGGATTTCATCCGCACCGCCCAGGCTTCGGTAGCCGATCTCTGCATCGTCCCGATCCAGGATTATCTGGTCAAGGACAACAAGGCCAGGATCAACCATCCCTCCACGACCGGCGGCAACTGGCAGTGGCGCCTGGTGCCGGACGAGCTCTCTGATGAGCTCGCGAAGAGCATCTATAAGATGAGCAAGCTCTACGGCCGCGTGCCCAAAAAGCCGGAACCTGAAGAGAAGGCTGAGGAAGAAGTGAAAGCCGCGGAAGAAGAGACCGGGGAGGTCAAATGAACTGCATCGCGGCTGTTGACAGGAATTATGGGATCGGACGGGGAGGCAGGCTTCTCGTCTCGATCCCGGAGGACATGAAATTCTTCCGCCGCATGACCATGGGCAAAACCGTGATCCTGGGGCGGAAGACCCTCCTTTCATTTCCCGGAAGCGCGCCTTTAGAACGCAGAAGGAATATCGTCCTTACAAGAAGCGCGGAGGCGATTCCGGGGGCGGAGTGCGTCCGTTCGGTGGAGGAGGCCCTTTTGCGGGTCCGGGGGGAGGATCCGGAGAATGTCTTCGTGATCGGGGGCGCTTCCGTCTACAAGGCTTTCCTGCCCTATATCCGGAAGGCTTATCTCACGAAAATTGATTACAGCTATGAGGCGGACTGTCATTTTCCGAATCTGGACGAGGATCCCGAATGGGAACTGGAATCCGAGAGCGATGAGATGACCTGTTTCGACCTTTGCTACACATTCACTGTCTATCGAAGAAAGGAGCGTTCATCGACATGACCTATCGGGAACATACGAAGGCGATCCGTATCGGCGAAACTTTTATCGGAGGCGGACATCCGATCCCGGTTCAGTCCATGACGAACACGAAGACGGAAGACGCCGGGGCGACGATCGGGCAGATCCTGCGCCTCACGGAAGCCGGATGCGACATCATCCGTTCCACCTGCGCCAGCATGGAGGCGGCGGAATCCTTCCGGAAGATCAGGGAAGCCATCCACATTCCCATCGTCGCGGACATTCATTTTGATTACCGCCTGGCCATCGCGGCCATGGAGAACGGGGCGGACGCCATCCGGATCAATCCGGGCAATATCGGCAGCATCGAAAGGATCCGGGCCGTCGTAGACTGCGCCAGGGAGCGGGAAATCCCGATCCGGGTCGGCGTCAACTCCGGTTCCCTGGAGAAGGAGATCGTGAAGAAGTACGGGAGGGTTACCGCAGAGGGACTGGTGGAGAGCGCCCTGGACAAGGTCCGCATCATCGAGGACCTGGGCTATGACCGGATGGTTATCTCCATCAAGTCGTCGGACGTCCTTATGTGCGTGAAAGCCCATGAGCTCATCGCGAAGCAAACCGACTATCCGCTCCATGTGGGCATTACGGAGGCCGGGACCGTCTATTCCGGCAGCATTAAGTCCTCCGTGGGGCTGGGCATCATCCTCTATGAGGGAATCGGGGATACGATCCGGGTCTCGCTGACCGGCGATCCGCTGGAGGAAGTGAAGGCCGGACGGCTCATCTTAAAGACGCTGGGGCTCCGCCGGGGACAGATCGAGGTGGTATCCTGTCCGACCTGCGGGCGGACCAATATCGACCTCATCTCACTGGCCAACGCCGTCGAAAAGATGACCGCGGATATTCCGCTGGATCTGAAGGTGGCCGTCATGGGCTGCGTTGTCAACGGGCCCGGAGAGGCCGCTGAAGCGGATTTCGGCATCTGCGGCGGGAAGAACGAAGGGCTGCTCATCCGCAGGGGCGAGATCATCCGCAAGGTGCCGGAAGACCAGCTGCTTGCGGCGCTGAAAGAGGAGCTGCTGACCTATATGGATTCAGAATAAGGGGAATGACGGGATATGCAGGATAAGGAGATGGAGTTTCTGAGGGCCTTCCCGAACCTGGAGCTTTCCGCTAAGGTCCGGGAGCTCATGGAGCAGGTCCGGGTCAGCCGGATCGTGATCAATCAGGCGAAGAACCGCCTCCGGGTCTATATTCTTTCGGAGAACTGGCTGAAGAAAGAGTATATCTATGAGGCCGAGGACGCCATCGCCTCGCAGATCTTTGGAAATATCGCGATGGAAGTCAGGATCGTCGAGCGTTTTGCGCTGTCCGGCCAGTATACCCTTGAGAATTTCTACCGCCTTTACCGGAACTCCATGCTCCTTGAGCTCAAGGAAGCCAGTCCCCTCCTGCGTCAGACCTTCCTTCATTCCGAGCTGACCTTTCCCGACGAGCGGACGGTGAAGGCCGAGCTGCCGGATACCATGATCGCCCGGGAGAGATCGGCTGAGCTGCTGGATTACCTGGACAAGGTCTTTGCCGGACGGGCCGGCTTTTCCGGAGTGCAAGTGGAAGGCTCGTTCGCCCGGCCGCGGCGGGAAGAAATCTTTGCCGGCGAGGACGAGAAGATCGCCAATAAAGTCCGGGAGGTCGTCAAGAAGAGCGCGGTCAAAAAGGAGAAGGCGGAGAAGGAAAATGAAAAGCAGGTCCGGCTTTCCAACGCTTCCGAGAAGAACTACCGCCAGCAGAAGGCTTTCATTTCCAACGATAAGGACGTCATTCTCGGGCGGGCCTTCGAGGGTGAGCCGGTTCCGATCGAGACGCTGGGGGAGGATCCCCATGAGGTCGTCGTGCGGGGGGAGGTCTTCTCGGTCGAGATCCGGGAGATCAAGAGCGGGAAGATCATCATGAACGTCTCTCTGACCGATTACACGGACAGCATCCGCATGAAGCTCTGGCTGCTCCCGGAGGAGCTGGACCAGTACAGCGAAACCTTTAAACCGGGCGCTTCCTTCCTGGTCAGGGGAATGATGGCTTTCGACACGTTTGAGAAGGAGAACATGATCAAAACGGTTTACGCCATCAAGAAAACGCCTGCCTTCAGGACTTTCCGCTCGGATAACGCCCCGGTGAAAAGGGTCGAACTGCACTGCCACACGAAAATGTCCGATATGGACGCGGTTTCTTCGGCCAAAGATATCATCAAACAGGCAAAAGGCTGGGGGATGAAGGCCCTGGCGATCACCGATCACGGAGTCGTCCAGGCTTTCCCGGAAGCCCACCACGCTTCCGATGAGAAGGACCCGGATTTCAAGGTCATCTACGGCTGCGAGGGCTATCTGGTGGATGACATGGAGCGGATCATCGAGGGCCCGGGCGGGCTGGGGGTCCGGGAGCCGGCGGTTGTGGTCCAGACGCTGGCCAGCGGTCCTTCCGCCCTGCGCCATGACCTTATTGAGATCTCGGCGGTCCGGATTGTGAAGGGGGCGCTGAGCGAAAGCTTTTACGCGCTGATCAATCCGAAGAAGCCCCTGCCTTTCTCCTTCACAAGGGAGAGCGGCATCAGCGACGAGATGGCGGCCCGGGGGGAAGAGCTGCCTTGCGTCATGAAGCGCTTCCTGGATTTCATAAAGGATTCCCCGCTGATCGCCTATGACGCGCCGGTGGAGTTCGGCTTTCTGGCGGAAAATTTCCGGAAAGCCGGCCTTCCCTTCTCCGCGGCGGAGAGGACCGTGGTCGATATTCCCGGCTGCGTCCGCTATCTCATGCCGCAGGTGAGCCGGAGCTCTTTCGTAAAACTCCTGAAAGCCCTGAAAGTTGCCTGTCCCGATCCGGGCCGGGCGAGGGACCGGGCGGACGCCATGGCCAAAGTTTACCTCCTGCTGCTCGACGCCATGAAAAAGCAGGGGATCGAAAGCTATGCGGATCTCAACGAGAAGGGACTCATCTCGGAAGAGCGGGTCCGCAACCTCCCCTATTATCACATTATCATCCTGGCGAAAAACGAGACCGGCCGCAGGAATCTTTATACCCTGGTCTCGGAATCCCATCTGAAGTATTTTAAGAAGAGACCCCGCATTCCGCGCTCGCTTCTGCTTCGGCACCGGGAGGGACTGATCCTGGGCTCCGCCTGCTCTGCCGGCGAGCTCTATCAGGCGGTCTTGAATGAAAAACCCCTCTCGAAGCTCACGCAGATCATCAATTTCTACGATTACCTGGAAATCCAGCCGATCGGCAACAACGAATACATGGTCAGGGATCACGTAAAGGGGATCGAGAGCGAGGAGGAGCTGAGGGAGATCAACCGGAAGATCGTCAGGCTGGCGGATGATTTTGGAAAGCTGTGCGCGGCTACCTGCGACGTTCATTTCCTGAATCCGGAAGACGCCATCTACCGCTCGATCATTCAATCCGGCCACGGTTTTAAGGATGAGGGCCAGCCGCCGCTCTACCTGCACACGACGGAGGAGATGCTGGAGGAGTTCTCCTATCTGGGGGAGAAGAAGGCCTATGAGGTCGTGGTGGAGAATACGAACCGCATCGCGGACATGATCGAGCATATCTCGCCCATCCATCCGGACAAATGCCCTCCGGTTATCGAGAATTCGGATACGGAGCTGCAGGAGATGTGCTATGAGACCGCCAGGAGCATCTACGGGGAGCCGATTCCGGAACAGGTGAAGACGCGGCTCGACAAGGAGCTGGGATCGATCATTAAGAACGGCTACGCGGTTATGTACATCATCGCCCAGCGCCTGGTTCAAAAATCAAGGGAGGACGGCTATCTCGTCGGTTCCCGGGGTTCGGTCGGCTCCTCGCTGGCCGCGACTATGTCCAACATCACGGAGGTAAATCCGCTGCCGCCCCATTACCTCTGTCCGAAATGCCATTTTGTGGATTTTGATTCGGAGGAGGTTAAGGCCTACGGAGGCCGCTGCGGGGCGGACATGCCGGACCGGCGCTGTCCCCGCTGCGGGGAGCCGCTCAGGAAGCTGGGTTTTGATATCCCCTTTGAGACTTTCCTGGGCTTTAAGGGGGATAAGGAGCCGGACATCGACCTTAATTTCTCCGGCGACGAGCAGGGCGTGGCCCAGGCCTACACGGAGGTGATCTTCGGGAAAGGGCAGACCTTTAAGGCCGGGACTATCGGAACGGTGGCGGAAAAGACGGCTTACGGACTGGCTCTCCACTATTTTGAGGACAAGGGGCTCCCGAAGCGCCGCTGCGAACTTGAACGGCTTTCCGCCGGCTGCGTCGGAGTCCGCCGGACGACCGGCCAGCATCCCGGCGGGGTCATCGTTCTCCCGAAGGGGATGGACATCAACTGGTTTACCCCGGTCCAGCACCCCGCCAACGACATGACGAGCGATATCATTACGACCCATTTTGACTACCATTCGATCGACAGGAACCTGCTGAAGCTCGATATTCTGGGGCACGACGATCCCACGATCATCCGCATGCTGGAGGACCTGACCGGAACGAATCCGCTGGAGGTCCCGCTGGACGATCCCGGAGTCCTTTCCCTCTTTACGGGGACGGAAGCGCTGGGTGTTACTCCGGAGCAGATGGATGGAGTGGATCTGGGGGTTTTGGGGGTTCCGGAATTCGGCACCAACTTCGTCATGGGCATGCTCCGGGATACGAAGCCATCTACCTTCTCGGAGCTCATACGCATATCCGGCCTCTCCCACGGGACGAATGTCTGGCTGGACAACGCCCAGTATTTCATCAGGAACGGGGACTGCACGCTGGGAACGGCGATCTGCACCCGGGATGACATCATGCTGAACCTGATTGCCTGGGGAGTGGAGCCGGAGCATTCGTTTAAGATCATGGAGGCCGTCCGCAAGGGCAGGGGCCTTAAGCCGGATCAGGAAAATGAAATGCGGGAACACGGCGTTCCGGAATGGTATATTGAATCCTGCAAACGCATCAAGTACATGTTTCCCAAGGCCCATGCGGCAGCTTACGTCATGAACGCCTTCCGCATCGCCTATTACAAGATCAACTATCCGCTGGCTTATTACGCGGCCATGTTCTCCATCCGGGTGACGACCTTTGATTACGCCATAATGGCCCGGGGACGCCAGGTGATGGAGGATTACGCTTCAAGCCTCAAGGAGAAGGAAGAGCTGTCGCCCAAGGAAGAAGAGATGCTTAAGGACATGATGATCGTGAGGGAGATGTACGCCAGGGGTTTTTCTTTCCACAAGCTGGATCTTTTCAAGGCAAAAGCGACCCGGTTTACAATCATCGACGGGAAGCTGATGCCGTCGATTAATTCCGTCGCCGGGCTGGGAGAGAGCGTTGCCGTCCAGATCGAGGAGGCGGCCGCGAAAGGCCCGTTCCTTTCCAGAGATGATTTCCGGGTGAGGACCCGGGCTTCGGCGACGATCATAGATCTTTTTGAGAGCATGGGGATCCTGTCCGGGATACCGAAGACCAATCAGATCTCTCTTTTTGATATGATGACGTAAGGAGGAAGTGGTGATAAAGACATATGAAGACATGCGTGAAATAGGAAAAGAGGAGGGCGGCGGAATCTTATCCGAGCTTTCTTTTGAGGCGCGCGTGGGGGTCGGTAATGTCTACCGCGATAAACTGAGAATCAAAGGCCGCGGAAATTCCCGTCTTTCGGGCGAGATATTCGTCAGCAATCCCCGGATCCGGGTCAAGGAAAAAAAGATCAAGGGGATTGAGCAGGAGCTGCCCTTCCTGGTGAATACGGAAGGGCTTTCTGAGGGGGAGTCCGCGGAAGGGGAGATCATCCTCTCCAGCAATGAAGGGGAATACCGGGTGCCGGTCAGCGTCCATGTGCTAAAAAGCCGGATTATCTGCGCGGGACGGGAAATATCGGATCTCGACGCGTTTGTGAAGCTGGCCCAGGAGAAGCCTGCCGAGGCCCTCATGGTCTTTCAGAGCGAGGAGTTCATGAAGCTGCTGGCGGGGGAGGAGCCTTATCTTACCGCGCTCGCTTCCGGGCTTCGGAGGAGTCCGGTTACCCGCCGGGACATGGAGGAATTTCTCACTGCGGGGGGGAAGAAGGAAGCTCTCATCCTTTCCCTGGACGGCGGCGAAAGGGTCTATCCCGCAGTCGCCGGATCCCTGCAGGAAGAAGTCCGCATCGTCAAGAATACCTGGGGCTGCGCGGATATATCGGTGGAAGCGGAAGGCGATTTTCTTTATCTTCCCAAAACAAAATTTTCCGCAGAGGACTTCTTCGGCTCTGTTCTGGATGTGGAGTATATTATCCGGGAAGACAGGCTTTTTCCCGGGGCCAACTACGGGTGCCTGCGTTTTTCCTACGCCAAGGGGGTCCTTGTCGTCCCCGTAACCGCCTATCCCCAGAAAGTTGAAGCGTCCTCCGCCGGCCCGAATATCAAGAAGATCAAGATGGAGGCGGCCGGGGAGTATACGAAATATCTCCGGGGGCTCATCAGCGCCGGGGAACTGGCCCAGCAGATGAGGAACCTTGTCAGTCCCTGGGAATCGGAAGGGAAGCTTTCGCTGCCGGCTCGTTTTATGCTTTCTTACGCGGAAATACTGGCCGGCAGGCCCGAAAAGGCGGGAGAACTTCTGCAGGACATAACGCCTGAAGCCGTGGAATCGAAATCTGTTGAGATCCGGGGCATGTATCTGTTCGTACGCTATCTTCTGGAAGCTGACTCCGGGCGCAGGAGGGAATTTGAGGAGAGGATCGGCGAGCTGCAGGCGAGAAATCAGGAGAATCTGATCGTCACCCTGATCCGCCTTCGAACCGACCGGAACCTTCTTCGGATGCCGGACAGAAGGATGGTTTATTATTACTCGCTTTTCGATGCCGGGAGCAGGAGCCCTCTCCTTTATCTGGCGGCCCTCCAGTATTACCGGGAGTACCCGGAGATGTTTGTCAGGGTCGATGATTTTATCTGGCATATGCTGACTTATGCCGCCAAGAGCAGCTTCATCACGGAGGAACTGGCCCTGAAAGTATCCTATCTTGTCGTCAACGACAAGAAGACCGGAAAAGACGCTTTCTATGTGCTTTCCAGGGCTTATGAACTTTATCCGAGCGACGATATCCTGGAAGCGATCTGCCGGCTCCTGGTCAGGATTGCCCCGGATAAGCCGGAAAGCTTTCCCTGGTTTCTTCTGGCTGTCCGCAAGGAGATTCCGGTCGTCCGGCTTTATCAATGTTTTCTGGAGTCCATGCCGGAGAGCTGCAAGAATCCCCTCCCGCCGGTCATTCAGCGGTATTTTGCCCAGAATATCCGTCTGCAGGACGAAAAGCAGGCTTTTATTTTCGCGAATATCGTTAAAAACCGCGAGATCGATCAGAAGCAGTATCTTACGTTTGTCCCGAAGATGAGGACCTTTGCCGCGGGCGCCCTCAAAGCCGGCCGGATCGGCAGGGATTACGCGATCCTCTACCGCGAGTTCTGCGGCAATGTCAGGACGGCTGCGGAGGGACTTCGGATCGCCGGGAATATTTTCTCGGAAAGGCTCTACACCGATGATTCCCGCGTGAAGGCGGCGGCGGTCTGGCACCGGGGGTTCAAGGCGCCTGAAATCTACCCGCTCAACAAGGGGGAGGCTTTTATCCGGGTCTATACAGAAGACGCGGCGATTCTTTTTCTGGACAGCAGCGGAGGCTGCCTTGCGTCTTCCGTTGCCAGTTCCCGGGAAATGCTCATGGAGAAGGAGCCGCTGCTGTCTGCCTGCCGCAGTCTGGATATCCCCTATCCGGGCCTCTGGCTCCATACCGTATCGGAAGAGGGGAGGCTCGCTCCCGTCAGCATCCGGAATGTGGACGCCTATCGTCATATTGAGGAAAGCGAAGCGTTCACGGACAGTTTCCGGGATACCGTAAGGGGGATGCTTCTGGCCTACTATCTGGAGAATGCGGGAAATGAAACCCTGAGCCGCTATCTTGCGGAGATGGATCTTCTGGCATTTGCCCGGATAGACCGGGTCCGTTTCCTTACGCTGCTTTTGAAGAGGGAGATGTACGGAGCCGCTTTCGGCCTGATCCGCCGCTGCGGCTTTGAGGGAATCGAGCCGAAGCTTCTCCTTGCGCTGACCGGGTTTGTCATGGAGGAGATTCATGAGACCTATGACGAAACGCTTCTTGCCCTTGCGGGCCGCCTTCTTACGCAGGGCGAAAAGAGCGAAAAAACGCTCCGCTATCTGGAAGCCTGGTATGACTCCTCCGTCGACGACCTGCTCTCCCTCAGGGAAACGCTTCGGGAAAATGAGGTCCGCTGCGCGAAAATCGATGAGAGGCTCCTGCGCAGAGCTGTGTTTACGGATCGCCTTCTTCCCAATGATATCGGTTTGATTTCGGAATACGAAAGCCTGGGCGGGGACGCTGAAATCCTTGACGCCTACGTGAAATTTGAATGTGAAAAGAATTTTGCCGGGGAAACGGTGATCGGGGAGGAGACGGCGGCCCGTCTTTTTGAACTGATCGACAGGAAGATGAGCATCGGCCTGATCAGCCGGCTTTCGATGCTCCATTATTACGCGAAGAAAGAAGAACTTGATTCCCGGGAGGAGCTTCAGCTGGATTCGCTTCTGGAAGAGTGCATGGCAAAGGGACTGCGGTTTTCATTTTTAAAAGAACTCCCCGACTCTTTTCTCAGGCAGTACCATCTGGATGACAAGGTCTTTGTCCAGGTTAAAGCGGAATCCGAAGATGAGGTCATGATCTCTTACGCCATCTCTTCGGAAGGAGAAGAAGGTGAACGGCGCAGGATCCCCCTCCGCGAGATGTACAAAGGGTTTTTTGTAAAGGAGTTCATCCTGTTTTACGGGGAGACGCTGACCTGGTCGGCGGAGATTCGCCGCGGAAAGGAAGTGATCCGCCTTGAGGAAAGGACGGAGACGGCCGGAAGCGTGGATGAAAAAGGGGTGAGCCGATATCAGCTCCTGAACCAGATGCTGGCCGCCAGGGACAAGGGCGATTTGGAGACGCTGAAAGCAAGAACCCTGGAACTTAAAAGGGCGGAGCTGGAGATCGATGCTTTGTTTAAGCTGGAGGAAACGAAGTGAACGAAGTTCGAAATATTATCATAGGCTATCAGTTCGGGGAAAAAAAATCCAATTTCTGCTATTATGACCGGAGGAGCGGGGAACCGGTTCCCGTTTCGGATCGATCGGGAACCCGGGGCGCTTTTTTTGCCACAGAGCTGGCCTATCTGCCGGAGAAAGAACAATGGCATTTCGGGGCTTCCGCTTTCCGCTATGCGGAACAGGAAAACGGCTTTTTGATCGGGAACTTATATGAGGCTGTTTCGGGGGCGGAGAAGATTGCCGTCGGCAGCAGGTTTTTTGCGCCGGAGGAGCTGCTGGCGGTATTTCTCGGAGAATCCCTGAAGCTTCTTGGCATGCCGGATCTGCCGAATCATGTAGCCTGCATGGCCTTCACGATCGAAAAATGTTCTCCGAGACTGGTGCGGAATTTCCGGCTCGCCCTGAAGAAAATGGGGATCCTTCCGGGACAATACGTGATCCTGGATACGATGGCAGCTTTCTACGGATTTGTTTCCGGCCAGGGAAGAAGGCTCAGGTCGGGCTCGATCGCTTTTGTGGATTTCAGAGAGGATTCAATCGTCTTTGACGGCCTGATCGAGGACGCCAGGCAGGAGGAGCCGCTTACCTATGCCGCGGAGAGAAAGATTATGGAAGCCGTGGAGGAGCCGGAATATTATGATGTCACAGCGGCTAACTTTGTCGGTCAGTGTCTGGAGGGAGGACCTTATACGGACGTCATCCTTTCGGGGGACGCGTTCACGAGGGAAAAGTTCAAAAAGACCGTGACCGAGATCTGCCGGGGCCGGAAGGCCTATTATGTGGACGCTCCGGAAGCCAGAGGGGCCTGCATGGCCGCTTATATGAAGCTTAACAACGTTCCGACCCGCCGGGGCCGTTACCGGGGAGCTGAGGAAATGCCGGTGACGGTTTCCATGGATGTCCTGGCAGATGGGAAGGAAGAAGAGTACGAGCTGATCAGCCAGGGCAGCTACTGGTATGGAATCGAGGGGGAGTTGAAGCTCATCCTCGACGGCACGGATACCCTCTTTTTCGCGGTGAAGGGGCCGCAGGGACGCCGCAAGGAGGCTTTGCGGCTTACGGATCTTCCGGAAAGGCCGAACAAGGCGACGGCGCTTATGCTTTCCTATTTCTGCAGCGACAGGGAACAGCTCCATATTGAAGTCCGGGATCTGGGCTTCGGAGGTTTTTATCCGGGCAGCGGTCTTCGCTGGTCCCTTACGATTTCGCTGGATCCGGAAAAAGCTGAAAACGGGGAAAATCCCGAAAAGGAGAACGGATCCGGGAGCGGGGAAGAGCTTCCGGAAGAAGAGCTTCCGGAAGAAGAAGCGACGGCAGAAGAGCCGGAAAGCGGAGACAACGCGGCGCCGCCGGAGGAGGATTCGGAAGCCGGGGAGCCGGCGGAAGGAGGATCGGCGGCAGAATCGCCGGAGGAGGATTTGGAAGCCGGGGAGACGCCGGATGGAGAATCAGTGGAGGCGGATCCTGAAGAAGCGGTGAAAGCTCCGGAGGAAAACGAATAATAAGGGGGGAGGTAGAAAGCCATGGCCGGATATCGGATCTGCCGGGAGAAAACGGCAATTCGCCCGTTCTATATAGAATGTATCGCTACAAGTATTTATACAATAGAGGAACTCTGCTTTTTTTTCTGCGAATATCTTCCGCTGCTGGACGCAAGCATCATGAGCCCCGCTCTGATCCGCTGGGTAGATGCGGAGCTGGGCGCCAATAAAGCCGCGGCCCTGATGGAGAAAGCCTATGCGGGGGGGAATAACTTTTCCGAGTTTATTTTTCCGGTCTTCGACTGCGTCGGCTGGCTCGACCAGGATGAGAGGGAGGAATACAAAAAGAGATTGGAACACTTTTTCTCCCTTCCCGCCTATGAGCGTCTGAAAATGAAAGGCGACGCGCTGATCCGCCTGGGCCGTTACGTGGCGGCCTCCGTCATCTACCGCCAGCTCATAGAGGAGGACAGACGTATGCGTTATTCGCGTGAGTTTCTTTCCGGCGTCTGGCACAATAAAGGCGTTTCCGAGATGAAGATGATGCTTTATGACGAGGCGGTCATTTCCTTCCGAAAGGCGGAGGAGCTTCATAAGACGCCGCTTCATACCAGGGCGATCCTGTTGGCGCTCGGCCTCTCCAAGCCGAAGGCGAAATATGACGAGGAGGTCGGGAAGATGAACCCGGATCCGGAGGTCCTGGCAGAAGCGGACAACCTGCTCTCTTTTGTGCGGGGGAATACCGTGACGATTACGCTTCCCGAGGATATTGACGCCTATCTGAAGAAAAAGGTGGAGGAATATCATACCGCAACGGGCGCCTGAACATGGCGGCCGGGCCTTTGGATACTGCCTGCCGGCTTGCTCCGCGCTTCGCGCTCCGCAATCCTTGACAAAAACATAACAAAGGGGGCTTCCCTTTAGCGTGCTAACGTGGTAATATGGTACTTGGTTAACGCATTTCATTATATGGAGGAGATTTTGATGAAAAAGAAACTTGCGTTTTTGATCGCTGCCATGATGACAGCGGCTGCCATCGGCGGCTGCGGATCTTCGTCGACAACGGATACAACGTCTACGGGTACTGATTCCAAGGCTGCCGAGTCGGCGGCCGGAGCATCGTCGATCGTTGAATCCGTGGAGTCCGCCTCGATGGCGGAGGTGATCGGCAGCAACGCGGATTACCGTTTTCTTGAAGAGGATCTGGGCGTCGAGTCCTACGCGATCGGTTTCCGCGTGGGGGATACGGAACTGGCCGATCTCGTCAGCAAAACCGTTCAGGCCCTGGTCGTAAACGGAACTTATGAAAAGATCGGGGAGAACTACCCGGATATCAAGGATTATCTCTGCCTCTCCGCGGATGATATCGATGCGTCCGCGCTCCCGGAGGAAGGTTCCGGCGATCCGAATTACACCTTCAAGCACGGCTTCGATCTTGATTATCCCCCCTACTCCTATCTGAAGGATGACGGATCGGTGGGCGGTTTCGATGTGGAAATGTGCCAGGCGGTCTGCGAGTATCTCGGATGGGGCTACGAGGCGGTTCCCTTCAACTGGGACGCAAAGGACATGGAACTCAACGCGATGAGCTGCGACTGCATCTGGTCCGGCTTTACCAAGGAGGGCCGTGAGGACGATTACGCCTGGGGAATCACCTACTCGAACAACACCCAGGGCATCCTGGTGGCCGGGGATTCCGATATCACGACCCTTGCCGATCTCTCCGGCAAGATCGTCGGCGTCCAGACCGCGACGTCCGCGTACGACCTGCTTCAGGATTCCCGGAAAGAGCTGGCTGACACATTCGCGGAACTCAAGGTCTACGAGACCTACACGATCGCCTACAATGATCTGAAGGCCGGCGCAATCGACGCGATCGCCATCGATATGACCGCGGGTTCTTTCCTGATTGCCGGGGATCAAGGCTGACCTGGTTTTCATTTTTCAAGGCTGCTGATAGCTTCGGGCCGCTTCCGGCGGCCCGATGTTTTTTAAGGAGGCACTACATGACTTTATCCACCATGCTGTCCTCGATGGGCGGGGGAATGCTCGGAACGTGCGGCATTTTCTTCCTGACCATCCTTTTCTCCATGCCCCTTGGCATGGTCATTATGTTTCTGCGCCGCTCCCGTTTCAGGGCCGTGCAGGAGATCACCAAGCTCTATATCGCGGTCATGCGCGGCACCCCGCTCATGCTGCAGCTCCTCATGTGGTATTTCGGTCCCTACTACCTTTTTGAAATGTCGATCCGCGGTTACCGCTTTCCGGCTATTATCATCGGTTTTTCCATGAATTACGCGGCCTATTTCGCGGAGATCTACCGGGGCGGTATGGATACGATTCCGAAGGGCCAGTACGAAGCCGCCGAGATCCTGGGCTACAGCAAGGCCCAGACCTTCTTCAAGATCATTCTGCCCCAGGTGATGAAGGCGATCCTGCCCTCTGTAACCAATGAGATCATCACGCTGGTCAAGGACACTTCTCTCGCCTTTACGCTGGCCTACAATGAGATGTTCTCCATCGCGAAGCAGATCGCCGCGTCCCAGACGTCCTTCGTCCCGTTCATCATCGCGGGCGTGTTCTATTTCATCGCCAACTATGCCGTCGCGTTCGTCATGGAGCGCATCGAGAAGGCGTTCGATTATTATAAATAAGAAGGGAGGATGAGCAATGATCCTGGAAATGAAAGGCATCCGGAAGTCCTTCGGCGGACTGGAAGTTTTAAAAGACATCAGCATGAATGTCGACTCCGGCGAGGTGGTCTCCGTTATCGGTCCTTCCGGTTCCGGCAAGAGCACGCTGCTGCGCTGCGCGACCTTCCTCGAGAAGACTGACGCCGGGACGATCAGCTATATGGGCCGGTCGGCCGTGACGACGAATGAGAAGGGGGAGGCGGTATATGTCCACCACGCCGAGCTGAATGAAATCAAGCGCTATTTCGGCCTGGTCTTTCAGCAGTTCAACCTCTTTCCCCATTATTCGGTGCTCAAAAATATAACGGACGCGCCTGTGCATGTACAGAAGCGGCCGAAGGAAGAGGTCCATGCGGAAGCCATGGAGCTTCTCCGGAAAATGAACCTCGAAACCCGCGCGGACGCCTATCCCTGCCAGCTTTCCGGCGGCCAGCAGCAGCGGGTCGCGATCGCGAGGGCGCTGGCCTTAAAGCCCGCGATCCTCTTCTTCGACGAGCCGACGTCTGCGCTCGACCCGGAGCTCACCGGTGAGGTCCTCAAAGTTATCCGCCAGCTGGCGGAGGAGAAAATGACCATGGTCGTCGTCACCCATGAGATGCCCTTCGCCAGGGCGGTCAGCAACCGGGTTATTTTTATGGATAAGGGCGTCATCGTAGAGCAGGGCGATCCCGAGGAAGTTTTCGGGAATCCGAAACAGGAGAGAACCGTCCAGTTCCTCCGGAATTATCAGCGATGAAGGCTGATTATGTCCTGCTGGATCCGACCGGCAACATGACGATTCTCGTGAAAACGCCTTTTCCGCCATCGGAGCGGCCCCGGATCGCGGCGGAACTGATGGCCCGGGAGCCGGCGGCGGAACAGGTGGGTTTTTTGTCCCATGAAGAGGGCTTTGATCTTGCTCTTGGCATGGCCGGCGGGGAGTTCTGCGGGAACGCTTCCATGTGCGCCGGGGTCCTGGCCGCCGCGGAGCGGGGAATTGTCCGGGGCGATATGACCCTGCGGGTCTCCGGGGCGGCCGGACCGGTGAAGGTCAGGGTTCTCCGATGTGAAGACGGAAGCTGGCAGGGGAGGGTGAGCATGCCCGAACCGTTCTCCATCCGGGAGGCGGAGCTTCCCGGAATCGGCCGGCGCCCGCTGGTCTTCTTTGACGGAATCGCCCATATCATCATGGAAGGGAGGCCGGACAGGGCCGCGGCGGAAGCGCTGGCTCCGAAGCTTGCCCGTTTTCTTCAGGCGGATGCAGCCGGCATGATGTTTCTCGATCCTGAAAATGAAACCCTCACGCCGCTGGTCAGCGTTCCCGGGGCTGGGACTCTCTGCTGGGAGAATTCCTGCGCGAGCGGAACCGCGGCGGTCGGCGCGTATCTGGCCTCAAAGAACGGCGGCAGCGCCGATCTTTCGCTCAGGCAGCCCGGAGGAAGCCTTGCGGTTTCTGTCCGAAACGGCAGGACGATCCTTCTTAGCGGAAGCGTTCGGATCCTGAGGAAGGAGACAGTGAGTCTTTAAAAAAAGAGCCGGAAGGAAGCAGACAGCTTCCTTCCGGCTCTTTTTTTATACGCCGCGGGTTTTTAAGCTTTCAGTCCGTTTTCTTCCAGCGCTATCGTATAGGAGATGCGCTCGTTCAGATAGTTCCGGACTTCATCCGGCTCCAGATAATGGACCATGGCCGCTTCCTCCAGGGTCTCCATCTGGGAAGCCGGGCAGGTGACGCAGCCCATGCCGCATTCCATGAGG
>JAILID010000140.1 GCA_024695465.1 Lachnospiraceae bacterium
CTCCCCTTGACAATGCCGAGCACCTCCACATTTTTCCCGCTGATTGTTTCAGTAGTTGCTAAGATCATCATTTTCTCCTTTCCGGATCTCCTCGATCCTGTCCATGATTACCTTTATCATCCCTCCGGCCATCCCTATTCCTATGACGCCGAAGAAAATCTTGATTGCCGCCGGCACCTCCGGTATAAAAAGTGCAAAACTCGCGTACAGCACAAAATACAAAATCACCACAGCCCCGATCAGGACCGTCGAGACTATTTTCTTCCTGTGATCCATAAAAATACCTCACCACCTGTTATGCTTCGAAGCCATCACTGTCGGCACCGCGATCGCCGGGATGATCAGGATCGTCAGCGCGACCGCCAGACCAAGCATGAGGCCCCCCTTACCCAGCATCCACACAACAGTCGCCGCCAGCGCAAATGCCGAAATCAAAAGCATGAGCACCACCTGCATGAGCACCATGTCGCGCCAGACGGCGATCTCCCGCCCGGGTTTTATTTTAAACGGCATGTTCCACTTCGCCGGCGACCCGACGTGAATGCTGAAGCTGATCATGATGTTCACAAACAGCATGATCACCGGCATGAGAAGGAGCGTCCACGGTGAGCCGTAGCCGTCGGCCTCGCCCGCAAAATTAAAATGTGTCGCTATCTCCCCCGTCCCATTCTTCAATATGAAAATGAAAACCGCCCCCACCGCCGCTATGAGCAGCACGTAGGAAATGATCTCCAGCACCAGATGCAGAACCGTAATATATGGTTTTCTCATAGGGTTCTCCGTTCTTAAAAACAGGGAGACTGATGTTCGGTCTCCCTGCTTTATTTCATTTTCAAATCATCATTTGATATCAAGCTCAATCGGCTTGTCGATCTCCTGCCCGACGTATTTTCCGTCTTCCTTCCGCTGCTTCACACACTCCGTCAGAAGATATTCGATCTGGCCGTTGACCGAACGGAAATCGTCCTCCGCCCAGGCCGCAATCGCGTTATAAAGATTCGCGGACAGCCTGAGAGGGATCTGCTTTTTTTCCGCCATCAGTAGAGGCTCCCGGAATTCACGACGGGCTGCGCGTCATGGTTGCCGCAGAGGACGACAAGCAGGTTCGAAACCATTGCGGCCTTCCGCTCCTCATCCAGCTCCACCGTATGATTCTCATTCAGGCGCTCCAACGCGAGCTCGACCATGCCCACGGCGCCGTCCACGATCAGTTTCCTCGCGTCCACGACCGCTGCCGCCTGCTGTCTCTGCAGCATCGCCGCCGCGATCTCCGGCGCGTAGGCCAGGTAGGTGATCCGGGCATCCACGATCTCGAGGCCCGCGCCCTCGACCTTGCTCTGGATCTCCTCCTTGATGCGCCTTGCCACCACTTCCGTCGAACCGCGCAGGCTGCCGTCGTCGGCCTCGCCGTCGCCGGTCGTATCGATGTTGTCCGTCACGTCATAGGGATAGACCTTGACCACGTTTCGGACCGCGGTGTCGCACTGCAGTGAGAGGTATTCCTTGAAGTTGTCCACCTCGAATACCGCCTTCGCGGTGTCCCTGACCCGCCACATGACCGCGACCGCGACTTCCACCGGGTTGCCCAGCACGTCGTTGACTTTCTGGCGGCTGTTGGAGAGCGTCATCACCTTGAGGGAGATCTTCTTGCCGCCCTCCTCCGGCATCTGGACCGTCGTGCCGTCCGCGGTGACCGACAAGCCGTTCTTGGAAGCCCTGACGTCGCCGCTCTGGCCCAGCTTCGTGCTTGCCGCGGGGTTGAAGGCCGTACAGAAAGGATTAACCCAGAAGAAACCATCCCCCTTCAGCGTCCCGATGTACTTGCCGAAGAGCGTCAGCACCAGCGCCTCGTTGGGCTTTAAGACCTTGAGCCCCGGCAGCAGGATCCAGCCGAGCGACATCCATACAATGCAGAGCCCCGCAACCGGTATCGTTCCCGCGGCGATCGAGCCAATCAGCCCAAACACCGATGCGAGGTAGAGTACGATCTCCAGCACGAGCACCAGCCCGCCGAACTTGTGACCGCTTATTACCTTTTCCTGGACATTTTGATTCATGATCACACCTCCGTTGTTAGAAGCTATAATATTTGATATCAGAATGATATCATACTGATTTTCATTTGTCAAGTATCTTCCGCGGCGGCTATTGAAAATGAAAAGATGCGGATGAAGCATTTCAGCTCTTCCGCATCTCTTGCATCCCATAATTACACGCCGCAGCAGCTCTGCCTCGCAGGCCGTTCATTCTTCCCGGTTTACTGAACCAGCTTCGCCGCCTCCTGGAGGCTGACGCCCAGCTCCCGGGCGATCCTCGCCAGATCCTCGTGCTCCAGCTTCTCCCTTACGACCCCGCGCCCGCTCGACTTTTTCACGCGTACCGGCCCGTAAGCGGTCTCCAACGTCTCAGTGGATCGCTGCATCACGCATCGCTCCATCCGGCACTCCCGAATCCCAATGGTCGTCGTATATTTGAAAATGCAGCCCTCGATCCGCTCCCGGTCGCTTTCCTTCGCCAGGACCCGGATCAGCAGCCCCGGCCTAGACTTCTTCATCCCGATCGGCACCGTGTAGACGTCCCTGGCGCCCGCTTCAAAGAGCCGCTCCATCGCGAATCCGACCGCCTCCCCGGTCATATCGTCGACGTTGCAGGAAAACTCGATCACTTCGTCAGCCCCCGCATCCGTCTCCCCCAGCATCGCGCGCACGCAGTTGGCCGCCGGGAAGACCTTCTTGCCCATCCCGAGGCCGACCGCTTTCAGCTTCATGAGCGGCATCGGTCCGAAGCGGTCCGCAAAGTGCTTAAGAAGCGCCGCCCCGGTCGGCGTGCAGAGCTCACCGCGGATCTCCCCGCCGTAGATCGGCAGGTCCCGGAGGATGTAGGCGGTCGCCGGCGCCGGCACCGGCAGGATGCCGTGGGCGCATTTCACCATGCCGCTCCCGACGTGGACCGGGGAGACCACGACCTCGTCCGGATTGATCTCATTCATGAGCAGACATACCGCCGCAACGTCCGCGATCGCGTCCATCGTCCCGACCTCATGGAAATGAATATCCTCCAGCGGCATCCCGTGCGCATGGGCCTCCGCCTCCGCGATGAGCCCGTAGACCGCCAGGATATCTTCCTTCACCTTCTCCGGAAGTTCCAGATGTTCCCCGACGATGTGGCGGATCGTGTCCATCCCCGTCCCGTGATGGTGGTGACCGTGGCCGTGGTCATGATCGTGGCCGTGATCCGGGTCATGATGATGTTCATGTCCGCACTCGTGCCCATGCTCATCCCCATGATCATGATGGCGCTCATCCTCATGCTCATGTCCATGAAACTCCTCATCATGTCCGTGCCCGTGAAGATGCCCCTGCATATCCGCGTCAAAACTCTCTTCCTCTGCTCCGCCGACCCTCACCGACACATGCGTCCCGGTGATCCCGCAGCTGACCGCCCGTTCCGCCTTCACGGAGACGCCGGGGATGCCGAGGGCGTTCATTTTCCCAATAAATCCCTCCGGATCCGGCACCAGCTCCAGAAGAGCCGCCGTCAGCATATCGCCCGCCGCGCCCATCGCGCACTCAAGATACAAAATCTTACCCATTTTATTTCCTCTTATCTCTTCACTTTCATGTGGTTGATCCGGTTGGCCAGGAAGCCCGCCCCGAACCCGTTGTCGATGTTGACGACCGAGACCCCGCTCGCGCAGGAGTTCAGCATGGATAGAAGCGCGGACAGGCCCCCGAAGGAAGCCCCGTAGCCGACCGAAGTCGGCACCGCGATGACCGGGCAGTCGCAGAGGCCTCCGAGAACGCTCGCGAGCGCCCCCTCCATCCCGGCGATCGCGATGAGGACGCTTGCGCCCATGATGTCGTCGAGGTGGGCCAGCGTCCGGTGCAGGCCCGCGACGCCCACATCGTAGAGCCTCACGACCTCGCTCCCGAGAACCTCGGCCGTGACCGCCGCCTCCTCCGCCACCGGGATATCGCTGGTGCCCCCGGTTGCAATCACGATCCGCCCGATCCCATCCGGTTCGGGGATCCGCCCGACGATCCCGCAGCGGGCTGCCTTCCGGTAGTCGAGTTCGACTTCCGCCCCGAGGATCTCCGCGGCCTCCGGGCTCATCCTCGTGATGAGAATGGCCTTCTGCCCCGCCTCGAGCATGCTCTTTACGATGCCCGTGATCTGCTCCGGGGTCTTGCCGGCCCCATAGATCACCTCCGCGGCCCCCTGCCGGACTTTCCGGTGCATGTCCACCTTCGCGTAGCCGATGTCCTCAAAGGGCTCCTTCTTGATCGCCAGCAGCGCCTCCTCGACCGGGATGCTCCCATCCTTCACGCCGAGCAGGATCTTCCTTATATCATCTGTCATCTTCTCACCTCCAGATCCAGTGAAACCGACTTAAAGAGCGGCCCGAGCTTCCCTGCTATCTCCTCCCGCTTTTCAAGCAAAACAGCCATATCCTCCGCAGGTATCTGGATCCTCGCGTGCCCGTCCGCCTGCCTTACCCGAAAATCGCTGAAACCCAGCGAGAAAAGATACGTTTCCGCCTGCTCGGAAGCTATAAGCTTCTCCTTTGTAATAGTCTCCCCCGCCGGGATCCGCGTCGCAAGGCACGCGTAGGCCGGCTTGTCCCAGGTGAAGAGCCCCGCCTCCTTCGAGAGCCTCCGGATCTCCTCCTTGGCCAGCCCGCACTCCCGAAGGGGCGATCGGACGCGAAGCTCGCGGATGGCCCGCATGCCCGGCCGGTCCCCCGCGTCGTCCGAGGCGTTGGTCCCGTCGCACACCAGCATATACCCGTCCTCCGCGGCCGCCGCGGCGATCAGCGAAAAGATCCGCTTCTTGCAGTGATAGCAGCGGTCCTCCCGGTTGGCAGTCACCTTCTCATCATTCAATACGGAAGATACAAGGACCCGGCTGCCGGCCCCGAGTTCCCTGACCAGCCGCATCGCGTCCTCATATTCGAACTCCGGCTGGAACTCCGTCTTCACATAGTAGGCCCTGACGTCCGCTCCGCAGTGCTTTGCCGCCCAGAGGAGATACGCGGAATCAACGCCCCCCGACAGGGCGATCGCGATTCTTTCATTTTCCGAAAAGAAAGCTTCCAGCGTCATAAAACCGCCTCCTTATCCTAATACAAGTATGGTGGGACCCTGTAAGCCCCACCACGCCGCTCGATCCGGCTGCATACATAAGGCAGCCGATAAACCCATCATAGCACTTTCCGCGCCGCAATTCTATCCTTAAAGCTTTTTCGGAAAATGAAATTCCCGCCTCAGCCCAGGAAAGCCTCCGCCCTCGCCGCCGCCTCCATGGCGAGCGCCATGATCGTGAGGATCGGCGGCAGGCCCGCCGACTCCGGGAAGAGCGTCGAGTCCGCGACGTAGAGGTTGGCCGGGAGCCGCCCATCGTGCAGGCTCTCTTTGGTCTCCGCGGTGAGCGGGAGCATCCCGCCCGGGTGCCCCGCATTCAGGATCCCCAGGAAGGTCTCCTCCCGGGGGATCCCCATCCTCCCGAGGATCTCCCGGCACTGCCGGACCCCGCGCCTTAGCCGCTCCATGTCCGCCTTCGTGTTCTTCTTGTGGATCCTGCCGCCCTCGACGCCGCCTCGGCCGTCATCCGCCATCTTGATCATGACGCTGACGATATCCTCCTTCGGATAGCGCCAGCGCTTGTCGAAGAAGAAGCTGAGATAATCAAGATAGGGGGAGAGCATATAGCCGTCCTCCCGGCTGTAAAACGGCATGAGGAGCTGCCGATCCTGCCCGAAACCCTTTCGGACCCCCGCGACGCAGAGCACCGGGTCCACAAAGAGCGTCTTCTCGCACTCGATTCCGGAAGCCTCAAGAATCGCCGGGGTCCCGAAGCCGCCCGCGGCCAGCATGACGAGGTCCGCCCGGTAGGTGACCTCTTTGAGACCCATCTGCGCGACGACGCCGGTCACTTCATTTCCCGCAATCAGCAGCTTTTTCACGCGGCAGCCGGAAATGAGAACCGCCCCCTTCTCTATCGCCTCCGCAACGAGCTCCCGCGTGTCCCACTTGATCCCGGTCGGGCACCCGATCGCGCAGTGCCCGCAGTTTGCGCAGACAGGCTTCCTAAGGAACTTCGGCGTGACCTGCGGGTCCAGCCCCATCCGCTCGAAGACGGAAAAGAGCTCCCTCGT
>JAILID010000147.1 GCA_024695465.1 Lachnospiraceae bacterium
ATCCACGGCTTGCAGGCCGGAATGCTTGCATTCCGGACAAAAACCGCGGATTTATGAGGGGCGGGCAAGACGCGAAGCGTCTCTGACCGCCCTCATGAAGCGGCCGCCTGCGGCCGCGAATGGGGGTACTGAACAGCTACGGTAATTTCAGGAAATAAAAAACCTGTCCGCCGGGGCAGGTTTTTCATTTCCTATTTTTTCTTACTCATGCTCTGCACCGTGTAGATCCCCAGCGCCACAGACACCACGAACCCGATGAGGGACATGATCGGCATCCCCCCGGCCTGCGGCTGAATATTGGTCGTACACAGGATGCAGGAACCTGTAAAGAGCACACAGGCAAACACTGCAAGAACAATGTTCAGCACCATCCCATTGAGATCCTCCAGCAGCTCCTCATAGCCGGTCAGCTCAAGGTTGATCTTCATCCGCCCCTTGACCAGGTTCCGGAGGACGTCAAACACCATGGACGGAATCCGCGTCGTCTGGGTGCCGACAGTCGTCAGCGTCTGGATGAGCTCCGCAACCGTTGTCTGCACGTCAAAATTCTGCCTGATCCGCTCCGTCATCTTTCTGGAGAGGAAATCGAAGAGGTTCAGCTCCGGGCACAGCGCTTCCAGCACGCCCTCGACGGTGACAAGGCTGCGCACCAGCATCGTGTACTCGCCCGGCATCACGATATTGTGGTTGGAGAGCAGGTCGGTCAGTTCTGTCATCAGCTTGCCGAGGTTCATTTCCGAGAGACTCTTCACGGAGACGTAGCGGCCCAGCATCGCGTCGATATCTTCCATGAGGCGGGTCTTGTTGACCTTGCCCTTGACGATCCCCATGGAGAGCGCCGAGTCTGCCATCGCCTCCGTATTCTTCTGCACCATGGCCAGGATCGTGTCTTGCAGGCTCGCAATACTGCTCTCGCTGACACGGCCGATCATGCCGAAATCGATCCAGTAGGGGACCCCCTTGCTGATCATGATATTGCCCTGATGCGGATCCCCGTGGAAAATGCCCACGTCCAGCACCTGGTGCAGGTAATTCCCGACGATCGTCTTCGCGATCGCCTCGCAGTCACAGCCATCCGCAATCAGCCGGTCTCTCTTGGCGATCGAATAGCCGTCCACGAACGTCATTGTGAGAATGCGCTCGGTCGTCAGCTCATCGATGATCGTCGGGCAGGTGATGAGCGTCTCGTCCTCGATGCATTTTTCCTTGAAAAGCCGCGTATTTGCCGCCTCCACGCGGAAATCGAGTTCTTCCTCCGAGACTTTCTCCAACTCCTCCACCACGGTCTTGAGATCGACCGCCTGGACCGTATCATCCGCCTCACCGGCGATGTTGACGGCGCCGGCGAGCTTCTTCAAAAGCGCGAAATCTCTCCGCATCATCCGGGCGATCCCGGGCCGCTGCACCTTGGTCACGACCCTGGTGCCGTCCTTTAAGACGCCGTAGTGGGCCTGCGCGATGGACGCGGAGCCGAGCGGCTCATCCCGGAACTCCTCATAGATCTCCTCGATCTTTTTGCCGGTTTCCTCCTCGATCACGCGCCTCGCCTCCGAGGCAGCCAGCGGCCGGACCTCGCTGCGCAGCTTCTCCAGCTCGCGGCAGTAAGCCTTCGGCAGGATATCGGTGCGGCTCGACATGATCTGCCCGATCTTTACGTATGTGGGACCCAGGTCCTCCAGGGTGGTCCTCATTTCCTCCGGTGTGAAACCGCCTGCGTAAAAGTTATGCTTGGAAAATACCCCCAGGATCTCCAGCGATCTCGCCTTCTCACGAACATCACTCATGCTTCCTGCCCTCCTTCCTTCTTCTTAATCGGCCAGAGCCAGACGAGCCGCAGCCCGCTGATGATCGCCGTGTACATCATGGTTCCGCCGATGATCCTCATCGTCCCTTCCGTAGAATCCATCCACGGATTATAGAAGACAAAGCCGCCGAAAACGATCAGGGCCGCGGACAGCACGATCAGGATCCACCAGCCTCTCCGCCCGGATCTGCGCGCGAACACGAGCGCATGGTAGATACCGTAGAGACCGCTCAGGATCGGGAAAATGCAGACCATCCAGAGCAGAATGGCCGTCAGCAGCCCCTCGAAAATGAGGAGGCACAGCCCCAGCATCCCGGCCAGCAGGCCGATCGTCAGATAAACGTAATGGATCAGTGCCTTTTTGCTGGCGAGATAGTGGAAAATCGATAAGACCGCTGTTACCAGCAGCGCAAATCCCATGATCTCGTTAAAAAACGGGAGAATATCGGAAGGCAGCATGAGCAGAATATTTCCCGCGATCATCAAAATGATCGTCGACATGATTGCGCTCCGCTTGATGCGGTCAAGTCCTTCAAATAACATTCATTCACCTCTTCCTTACAACGGGAAAAAAGCTGATGAATCTTTAACGATTCGTCAGCTTTTTTCCTGCCGGATCGCACATGGAGTCCGGCTCATTTTTTATATTGGATAAAATTGATCAGGCCCGAGACACCGTTGAGCAATAATGTGACGCCCGTGAAGATACCGAATGTCTGCCCGACAAAACCCGGGGCAAGAAGAAATACAAGACCGAGCGCCAGCACGATCAGCGCGGGAACCGCACCGGCCCACCAGCTCTTCAGCCCGTTTTTAAACAGGACGAGCGAGCGAAGGAGGGCCATGACTGAAGCCACGATCATGAAAAATCCGATGAGGGTCGGCAGATATTTGCCGATCAGCGCCAGATTTAAAAATACGCAGATCGCCAGGATCGTGATAATCGCGCCGATAACGATGTATACGATCTTCAGGTTCTGATTGTCTTTCACCGATAAGCCGGCAAGGATCTGGAACACACCGTAGCCCAGGATAACGATCCCGAAATAGAGCGCGATGCTCTCCATGTTGATCTGCGGGTTTGCGATGCAGATCAGACCGATAACGATCGACATAATGCCGATGGCCAGGGGAAACCATTTTGATTTCCTAAAAGATTCATAGTAACCTTTCATTTCAGTTTTCAATAACCTCCTGCAATTCGTATTTGAAACATCTGACGTTTTATATTATAATCGACATATGTAGATTGTTAAATATGCCAAATGGTCAATATATGAGTGATAGTCGACATTTCTTTTTTATCTGTCAAATAAGGGGGTGCTTTTTTGAGCCACGACATGAGAATCCTGATGACACGGCGCATGTTGAAGGAAGGGCTGCTGCGCATGCTCGAACACAAACCGCTCTCCAGGATATCCGTCAGCGAGCTGTGCAGGGAAGCCGGCGTCAACCGAGCCACTTTTTACAACCATTATGACTCCCCCCTCATGCTGCTGAAGGATATCGCGGAAGACTATGCCCGGAGCCTCAAAGATATTTATTATACCGAGAACGTCAATTCGGGGCACACCAAAGAACAGGCAATTCTGGCATGCCTCAAATATCTTTACGGGAAAAAGGATGAGATAAAAATACTGCTGTCCCCTAACGCCGAGAACAGCATCAACGGATTCGGAATGGAGATCGTCCAGAACCGGGTGCTGAATGAGAAGGACGCCATCAACGGCGCCTTCCCGGGTTCCTACGAGGACCATTTTCTTACCGCTGTTCTGGCTTCTTCCGCCGCCTACGGCCTGATACAGGTCTGGCTGGTGCGGGATATCGACAAGACTCCGGAGGAGATCATCGCCCTGCTGAAAAGCGCTTTCGGAAAGACGATCTTTTCAGGCTATCCCTGCACGCAATAAAAAAGGTTTTTACTGGCTGATGGACACCGGGGATGACGGGCCGCCGATGTTGTTCCTGGTTATCAGAACACGGATTCTGGCAACTATGCCATACCCTCTTAATCTTCCGGGCAGGAGCCATACCCTCACCCGGAAGATTTTCATTTTACACCAGCTTCTTCGCCTGCTCCTGCGCCGCGATCACCCGGTCGCAAAAGGCGTCGAACTCCGGATCCTCGACCTGGCACTCCGGATGCGTGAGAATGTAGCCGAGCGCGATGCGGACGCCGCGATGGAACGGAACGCGCGTCGCCATCTCCGGCACCAGCGTCTTGAGCTTTGTGTTGTCGAAGACCACGGACACCGCCTTGTCGCCCAGAAGGCCGTCGAAATCAAACCCCCTGGCCGCCCCCGCAGCCGTGAGGAAATCCGAGGAGACGTGGTAAGCGCTCAGCTTAACGCCCAGGGCGTCCGCGACGGCCTGGTAGATCTGGTTCCAGGTCAGGGTCTCGTCGTTCGTGATCTGGAAAGCCTCGCCGATCGCCTGCCGCTTGCCCATGAGCCCGGTGTAGCCGACCGCAAAGTCCGTGTTGAAGGTCACCGTCCAGAGCGAGGAGCCGTCCCCGTGGATGATGACCGGCTTGCCATCCAGCATCCGCTTGATGATCTGCCAGAAACCCTTCTTCCCGTGAATCCCCAGCGGGATGTGCTTCTCATCATAGGTGTGGCTCGGCCGCACGATCGTGACCGGAAAGCCCTCCGCGCGATACTTGCCCATAAGGAATTCCTCGCAGGCAATCTTATTTCTCGAATACTCCCAGTAGGGGTTGGCCAGTGCCGTTCCCTCCGTGATCCGGTAATGCGCGGGAGGCGTGTTGTAAGCCGACGCGGAGCTCGTGTACATGTACTGCCGCGTCCGTCCCTTAAAGAGCCGGTAATCGCGCGAGACGTCCTCAACGGTAAAGCCGATGAACTCGCAGACGGCGTCGAACGTCATATCCCCCAGCGCCTTCATGATGAACCGTGAAATAACATGTATCGTGTGTCCGAACGGATGCACCCTGAAGGTGGATTTCGATAAAGCTGCAGATGGAAAGATTTCTGTAACCTCCGTAAAGGGAAACCTCTGTCCCAGGGGCAGGACCTACGCAGTCCAGGAGATGGAGGCTCCGAAGCGCACCATCGCAAGCTCAGTGCTCGTCCGCGGCGGAGAGATTCCTCTCGCCAGCGTAAGGACGAGCGCCCCGATCCCGAAAGAGCGTATATTTGATGTGATGAAAGAAGTGCGGGCTATCACCGTGACAGCACCGGTCTCCGCGGGGGATGTGATCATCAAGGACGTGCTTGGGCTTGGCGCGGATATAATTGCGACGAAGGATGTCGCACAAATCTAATATTAGAAAAATCTTTAGCCGCCTTTATGGCGGCTAAAAATTACATTATCGGCTGAAGCAACTCTTCTCTGCCTTTTACGAGTTTAGCTCTGCTTTTTGCATGGCTTCAAAGTATAAGGGTCGGTTCTTGTTGATTCACACCGCCAGCGCGCTCTCTTATGCGCTCTTCCTGAACCTCTCCCTAATCTGCGGTCCCGCAACCTGCACCAGAATGACCAGAATCAGAATAATTCCCTTGATTGCGTTATTGATCAGAGAATCCATCTTCAGCGCAACAATGATCTTATCGACGATTGTGTAGGACATAGCGCCGAAGAGGACGCCCAGCATCTTGCCGCGGCCGCCGCTCATCGCTATACCGCCGAGGACCACAGACGCGATAGCGTACATTTCATAGCTGCTGCCGGTGGTTGCCGGGTCCGCACTGCCGTTCATCGCGATCCAGAGGAAAGCGCCGAGGCCGGTCAAGAGGCCGCAGATCACGAATGCGGATATCTTCATCATGCTTACATTGATGCCGCTCATCCGGGCCGCCTTGAAGTTGGAGCCGATCGCATAGATCTTCTTACCGTACTTCGTCGAGGAAGAGATATAGACGAACAGGGCTGTCATGAGAAGCATGACAATTCCGACGTTCGGGATAGTCGCTATCTTGCCGTTGCCGAATCCGAACAGGGTCTGATAGGAGGCATTTGCGGTATCCATCTTATAAACACTGCTGCCTCCGCCGATCAGCGCGCGGTCCACATGCTGGCAGAAGTATTGTGCAAATGACCGATAGATCAACATCGTCGCCAGCGTCACGATGAAGGCCGGCATCTGCACGCCGCCGACCAGAAGGCCGTTGACAAGTCCGCACAGGGCGCCGAAGCCCAGTGCAAATACAAGCGTCAGAAAGATATTGCCGGTCACGTTGAACACGATGACCGAGAAGCCGGCGGTAAGAGCCAGCATGGAACCGACGGACAGGTCGATCTCACCGGTGAGGCAGATAAGACCCATGCCGAGGGCTACCGTTCCTATGACCGCGCTGTGGCGGAAAATATTCATCACGCCGCTCCACGTAAGGCCCGAGCTGGTGATTGCGTAGACAATAAAAATAACAATAAGTACGAATATAAAGCTGTATTCAGACCAGATCCTGCCAAGTTTTTTCATGATTTCTTACTCTCCTTCCCCGCAGTCTTCTCTGTAATGCCGACACTGTAAAGCATGACGTCCTGCTCATTGATCTCTTCGTGCGCAAGTTCCCGGATCATTCCGCCGTCATAAAAGACGATGCACCGGTCCGCGACCTTCATGATCTCCGGAATTTCCAGCGTGTTGATGAGGATTGTCTTGCCCGCCTTTGCGAGCTCCAGGATCAGGCGATAAATTTCCGCCTTCGCGCCGACGTCGATACCCTGCGTCGGGTTATCCAGGATCAGCAGCTCCGCATCCGTGTTGAGCCATCGCGCAATAAATATCTTCTGCTGGTTGCCGCCGGAGAGCGATGTGATGAGGTCATCACTGCTCTGGGCTTTGATGCCCAACATCTCTTTATATTCGCCGTATCTCTTCTTATCCCGCTTGCTGTCCACAGGCAGCTTTGCCGCCGTGAGCGTCTGTTCCGATATCGCCATATTTTCCATCAGGGTCATATCCGGCAGAACGCTGTTCTCCTTGCGGTTATTGGGAAGCATCGCGATTCCCGCCTTCATCGCGCCGTGTATAGAATTGTGGGGAACTGTCCTGCCAAAAGCTGTGACCGTGCCGGCCGTCGCCCTCGAGGAACCGAAGATCGCCTGCAGCATCTCGCTGCTCCCGCTTCCCTGCAGACCCGTCATACCGACAATCTCGCCCCTCTTCACGGACAGGCTGATGTCATGGAACCCGTCTCCCGTGAAATGATCCAGTCGAAGGACTTCGTCTCCGAGCGCCCTCTTTTCGTAGACTTCCGCATTGGAGTAGGATTCTCCGACCATCATGATGGTGACTTTTTCGGGCGTCGTCTCATCGATCCGCCCTTCGCCGATATACTCTCCGTTCCTGAAAACGGTATAGCGGTCCGCCAGCGCGAAGATTTCCGGCATCTTGTGGGAGATGAAAATGAAAGAGGTCCCCTCCGCTTTCAGCTTTCTGAGTATGCTGAAAAGATGATCGACTTCCTCGTTGTTGAGGGATGTCGTGGGCTCGTCGAGAATAATCAGTTTTGCATGCAAATGCAGGGCCTTGCAGATCTCAAGCAGCTGCTTCTGGCTTGTTTTGAGGTCGGCGACCACCGCGTCGGGATCGATCTCCACGCCAAGTCTCTCGAACAGCTCTCTGGCCTCCGCGCGCATGCGCTTTTTGTCCAGTCTGCCGAATTTATTTGCATACTCGCGATTCAGGAACATGTTCTCGAAGACCTTCAGGTCATTGAACAGATTGAGTTCCTGATGAACGAACGCGATGCCGAGCTTTTCGGACTGTGTGATCGTGATGTGTTCCAGCTTTTGTCCGTCAAATGTAATCGTCCCTCCATCCCTCGGCAGAACTCCGGTCAGGATGTTCATCAGCGTTGATTTGCCGGCTCCGTTCTCGCCCAAAAGGGCATGCACTTCACCGCTCTCCACCGTGAGCTGAACACCTTTTAACACGGAGACCCCGCTGAAGGATTTGCGTATGTCTCTCATTTCCAGCAGACTCATATATTTCTCCCTCCAAGTTTCCTGTTTGAGCAGGGTTCTTCCTTGCCCTATAATTACGCCCGAGGCTCATCTTTCCCTACATCCCCAAAAGGCCGGCCGGAGCCTATTCCCATGCAGGGATAAACTCCGGCCCTTTAAAAAGCATTTGGTAGGTATTCTTCGTTAAAGTGATCCGATTAGTTGAATGCCTCATAATTGTCGACATTTTCACTCGTTACGATCTCGCATGCGATCACATGATCCTGCTCGACTTCCTGACCGTTCAGGTAATCTTCCATATCCTGGATAGCTGTCTTGATCATGGACGGGCTGTAGGTGACGCTCATGATTCCGCCGAGCTGTCCGGAGATATCAGCATAGCTTGCGCCCTTAAGGACATCGTAGAACTCACCGAGGCCGCCGCATCCTGTGATGACCGGCTTGTTGCCGAGGAATGCAGTCTTTGTCGCGTCATCGATACCGCCGCCGGCAAGAGCTTCAAGGATACCCATGCCGAGCTCATCGTCCTCGGAGTAGAACCACTTGATATCTGTATTTGCGGAATCACCCATCAGGGATTCGAAGGAAGCCTTTGTATCGCTGCGGCTCCAGTTCATAGCGCCCGAATATGTGATTGCCTTCACATCATCCTCTGTCCACTTTGCGTCGTCGGCAATTGTCTCGCCCGCATACTCGACCGCACCTGTCAGATAATCTGTGAATCCCTGATCTCTGAGGGATGTGACGGAAGATGTGTCGCCTTCATAGACATAGACCTTGTCGCCGGGCTTCATGCCGAGCTCTACAAAGTAAGCGGCTGCCGCGGCGCCGATGCCGGCGTTGTCGCCCTTGACGTTGGAGACTGCTGTGGACTCAAGGCCTGCGATGATACGGTCAAATGCGACATACGGGATATCTGCGTCGACGATACCCTGAATTGCGGACTGTACTGTGTCATCCAGAGGCTGTACGACGATGGCGATATTCTCCTCGCCCTTGGAGATAATGTCTTCGATTGTTGTGATCTGCTCGGCAGCGCTGGCGGATGTGATCAGCTCTGCTGTGAATGTGCCTTCCGCGTTGAGTTCTTCTACCTTTTCTTTTGCAAATGTTGCAACAGAGCCCGTCCAGCCGTGATCCTCAGATGCGGTCAGAACGTAGATGTGCGTGGACTCACCGGACGCAGTCTCTTCTGCCGGAGCGGCTTCTTCCGCTGCCGTGCTCTCCGCTGTCTCTGCCGGTTCCGAGGATGCAGTCTGTGCGGATCCGCCGCAAGCCGCAAGGCTCAAAGCCATAACGCCTGTAAGAATCGCTGCCATAAGTTTCTTCTTCATAAGTGACCTCCCTTTATGTGTATTTCTTGCATTAATCAGCATTTACTGTTTGCGTAACTGCCCTTTGACTCGAGTAGACCAGGGGCTTACGCCCCTGATCCCTCAACAGAACCGTACGTGCGCTATTAACGCATACGGCTCCTCACTTAACATTCCTACATCAACGATAAAACAGACTCACTCGAATCTTCGGCTCAGTTAAGGGGAA
>JAILID010000148.1 GCA_024695465.1 Lachnospiraceae bacterium
TCTCACCGTCGTAGATATTTCCGTTGGAACCGTCGAAGGAAATGACGTCGCCTTCCTTGTAGGTGTGGCCGCCGAGACGGATCTCCTTGGCTTCCTCATCGACAACCAGTTCCTGGCAGCCGGATACGCAGCAGGAGCCCATGCCGCGGGCAACGACAGCCGCGTGGGAGGTCATGCCGCCGCGGGCGGTCAGGATACCCTGGGCAGCCTTCATGCCTTCGATGTCTTCCGGAGAAGTCTCAAGGCGGACAAGGACGACCTTCTCGCCTCTCTCAGCCCATTCCTTGGCTTCGGCAGCGGTGAAGACGATCTTGCCGGTGGCGGCGCCCGGAGCAGCCGGGAGACCCTTGCCGATCAGCTCGGCCTTCTTGACAGCGTCCTTGTCGAAGGAGCCGTGAAGCAGGGTGTCGAGGTTTCTCGGATCGATTGCGAGGACAGCGGTCTTCTTGTCGATCTTGCCTTCAGCGACGAGGTCGCGGGCGATCTTCAGGGCGGCGCGGGCTGTTCTCTTACCGTTGCGGGTCTGCAGCATGAAGAGCTTGCCATGCTCGATGGTGAACTCCATGTCCTGCATGTCGCGGTAGTGATCCTCAAGCTTGTGAGCGATCGCGATCAGCTGATCATAGATCTCCGGAAGAGTCTTCTTGACTTCGTCGATCTCCATCGGGGTGCGGACGCCGGCGACGACGTCTTCGCCCTGGGCGTTCATAAGGACTTCAGCGTAGAACTTGTTCTCGCCGGTAGCCGGGTTGCGTGTGAAGGCAACGCCCGAACCGGAATCATCGCCCATGTTGCCGAATGCCATCATCTGAACGTTAACAGCGGTACCCCAGGAATAGGGGATGTCGTTGTCGCGGCGATAGACGTTCGCGCGCGGGTTGTCCCAACTGCGGAATACGGCCTTGACAGCCTCGAGGAGCTGAACCTTCGGATCATCCGGGAAATCTTCCCCGAGTTTCTCTTTGTATTCAGCCTTGAACTGAGCGGCGAGGACCTTGAGGTCGTCAGCGGTGAGCTCGACGTCCTGGGTCACGCCCTTCTCTTCTTTCATCTTGTCGATGAGCTGCTCGAAATACTTCTTGCCGACTTCCATAACGACGTCCGAGAACATCTGGATGAAGCGTCTGTAGCAGTCCCATGCCCAGCGCTCGTTGCCGGAATTGGCCGCCATCGTCTTGACGACTTCTTCGTTAAGGCCGAGGTTCAAGATGGTGTCCATCATGCCCGGCATAGAGGCGCGGGCGCCGGAACGTACGGAAACGAGAAGCGGATTCTGCTTGTCGCCGAACTTCTTGCCGGTGATTTCTTCCAGCTTTCCGAGAGCTGCAAGGATCTGGTCTTCGATCTCACGGGCAATAACCTTTCCGTCGTCATAGTAACGGGTACAGGCTTCCGTGGAGACCGTAAATCCCTGAGGAACCGGCAGGCCCAACTTTGTCATCTCCGCAAGGTTTGCACCCTTTCCACCGAGGAGATTACGCATGGAGGCATCACCCTCGCTGAAGAGGTATACATATTTTGCCATTTTCTTACCCTCCTGAAAATGTAATATAGTATTAAACAATAGAATTGTACCATACATTGAAAGATTTTGAAACAAAAAAGTCTGTCGTTTTATAGAAATCATACATAAAAAGGAGGCCCCCTCTAAGAAAGGACCTCCTTCATCAAGAAGCCAAAAGTATGTAAAATGAAAACCGTCTTTACTGTTCAAACGCCTTTCCGGAAATGATGTCTTCATAGCCGGCCCTGTAGAGGTGGCGCGGAATACCCTCGACCATGATGGGCGGAACGTCTCCGCGGATCAGCGGGCGGATATAGCGGATGAACTCATCCGTGACATAAGTGCCCTCCTCGTTGACCCAGTTTCTCGGCACGAGGCGCTCTTCGTTGGCGATCTTGTGGACGTCCTTGACCTCGGTATTGACCTGATAGGGGTCGTCGGAAGTGCGGACGAAAACAATCATCTTGCCGGTATCGCCTTCGTCAGCCGCGGCCAGGGCAGCGCCGCCGACCTCGGAAGCCTCCAGGATATCGATACGGGAAGCGCTGTGGGAAGCGGCCCTCTGCAGGGTGGAGAGCTCGATGGCGCGGGTCTTGCAGCCGATCTCCTTGGAGAGGATATTGCCCAGAACGCGGGCCGTACCGGACAGCTGCTTGTGGCCGAAGCGGTCGACATAGTCGACGCTGTCGCCGAGCTCCATGACGAACTTGCCGTCCGGAGTCTTAATGCCTTCGGAGACGCAGATGACCACGGAATTCTTTTTGGTGAGAAGTTCTTTGCATTTTTCAACAAACTTTTCGACGTCGAACGGAAGCTCCGGCAGATAGATCGCGTCCGGTCCGCTGCAGTCTTCGCCTTCGGCAAGGCAGGCGGCGCCTGTCAGCCAGCCGGCGTTGCGGCCCATGATCTCGACGATGGTGACCGTACCGCGGGAGGTCAGCATGGACATGCCGTCGCGGATGATCTCCTTCACGGAAGTGCCGATATACTTGGCGGCGGAGCCATAGCCCGGCGTATGATCCGTCAGGGCCAGGTCGTTGTCGATCGTCTTCGGGCAGCCGACGAAACGGACCTTGGAGCCGGTCAGCATGCCGTAATCGGAAAGCTTCTTGATCGTATCCATGGAATCGTTGCCGCCGATATAGATGAAGCAGTCGATCTCAAGATCATCAAGGATCCCGAAGATCTTCTCGAAGGTATCGCGGTCCTCATGAATCTCCGGAAGCTGGAAGCGGCAGGAGCCGAGGTAAGCAGCCGGCGTCCTCTTAAGAAGCTCCTCGTCGAGACCGCTCTGGATATGCTCGGAAAGATCGATGTAATGGCCCTTCATAAGGCCCTCGACGCCGTGAACCATGCCGTAGACCTTCTTGTAGCCGCGCTCAATAGCAGAGCGATAAACGCCTGCAAGCGAAGAGTTGATTGCTGCTGTCGGACCGCCGGACTGGCCGACAATGACATTCCTCTTCTCTGTATTGCCCATAGTAGTAATCCTCCTAAATAAAAGAAATAAACCCTTATTGAGTCAAACCTATTGTAAGACAGGACTATAAAAAATTCAAGGTAAAAAAAGTGTTTTTGCAATGAAAGGCGCGCGATCCATAACGACCGCGCGCTTTTTGAATCATTGAAATTGAAAATGAAAAACGATTATCGCTTTTCCCGTTTACCATTCCGGATTCGATCCGCATTCAGCGGCAGAATACCAACATGGATCCGTGTACGTTTCCCTGGGATCGTCCAGGACAAACAGCAGATATCCCTGTCTTTTCCTATAATCAAACAATCTTATTTCCGCAGTTCGGGCAGAACCTGGGCGGATTCGCCGGATCCGGGAAAGGCTGGCCGCAGTTCGGGCAGAACTTGACTCCGCCCGCATCCTCGGGTTTGGCCTGACCGCAGTTCGGGCAGAACTTTCCGGTATTGACGCTGCCGCAGCTGCAGGTCCAGGATCCCGCTGCAGGCGCGGCGGACGGCTGTTGCTGCTGCTGCGCCGCCTGATACTGCTGCTGCTGCGCGCCCTGCTGCATCAGGGAAGCAACGTTCATCCCGCTGTTCGTTCCGCCGTACATGCCCATGCCGGCGAATCCAGTTATGGCGCCCGCGGTGTTGCCCGCGGCCGTATTCATGGCTTCCGTCTGGCCGATGCCCATATAGGCGCCCAACATGGAGGGATCGGTATAGCCCTTGGTCTCCTGGTATTTCAGGATCTTGGCCTGGCTCTTCTCGTCGGCGTCGATCATGCCGATCGCGATCTTGAAGACGGAGATGCCCCTGCTTTCCGTCCAGTCCTGATCGAGAATCTTGTCTACTTCCCTTGTGAGCTCCAGCTCATGGGCCGCGATTTTCGTGTAGCCGATTTGCTGGGCGGAAAGCCTTCCCACCGCCTGGCGGATCGCCGCGATCGCCTCGGTCTTGATCTGAGGCTCGATGTCCTGACGGGTGATGATTCCGTCGCCGTCTCCGCCGGCCTTGGCCGCGCCGAGATTCGAGAAGAACTTAGCCGGATCCGTGACCTGGATCGAATATACGCCGTTGCCCATAAGGGTCGTTGCAATATGCCAACAGGGATTGCCGTTCATATCCCGCTCCCAGTGATCGAAGGTGATGTTGCCCGATCCCCACTTAAAGCCCTGGATCTCGCCCAGATTGATGTAGTAGACCCGCTGGGTATTGGTTCTCTGTCCGCCGGCCAGGAACTGCTGGCCGAAGCTCTGGGCCAGCGCCGCAAGCCCCTTGTTGTTGCCGGACATGAGAGAAGGAGCGCTTGAGCTGTCGAAGGTATAACGCCCCGGCTCCGCGCAGAAATCGACGATTGCCCCGTTCTCGACCAGGATCATGCACTGGTTCTCCTGGACGTCGATCCCGGAGCCGGAGGTGATGATGTTGACGTCGGTATTTTTATTTTTCGACTTCGGACCGGTAATGCGGGTGCCGCGCTTCATGATCACGCCGTTTGACATATCTCCGCTCTCAAAGTAATCCACCCAGGCGCTGGATGTCGTCGTATTGAACGCCCCGCTGGCTGCCCCGACTGCACCTGCCACTAATTTGATAAGACCCATACCTGCTCCTTTCCTTCACATAGCTCGTGAATATAAAACTTCTGTGGATGCTTCCCATGCATCCTGCTGCACCTGTCAGAAATGTCCGCCGCCTCCGGAGAAGCCTCCGCCGCCTCCGGAGAAACCGCCTCCGCTGTGGCTGCCGCCGGAGAAGCCGCCGCCTCCGCCGCTGCTCCCGGACCTTTCGATCCGCCGCTGGTTGGTCCGCTTTCCAAGGAAGACGGCGTGATGTCCGAGTCCCCGGTAATTCATCGTCTTGACGGCAATCTTCGCGTTATTGACCGGCTGGCTGGAGTTATGCTTCGACAGAAGCACGAGCAGGACGATCAGCGTCAGGACCGCGCTTACGATGAGCGAAGTAAACGTGGGGATGGCGGCATAAGCGACGTTTTCCAGCCGGTCCACGGCGTCCAGAAACTGCTCGCAGACCTGAGGGTAATCTCCTGAACGCATCCCCGGGACCGCGGCGTTGTAGACTTCTTCCTCAAAGTCAACATACTTTTCGCCTTTAAACCTTCCCGCGCCGACCGTATAGATGATCCGGTTGTTCATATCGAGAAGGAACAGGAAGCCGTCCACGTCCGTCTCCTGTGAATAGCCGGTAAGATCCATGAAAAACTGCTCGGCGTAGAGCATGGAGGTCTTGTTCCCGTAATAAGCGTCCCTCGGAACCCTGCTCGAAGTCAGGATCACGATCACGCAGTCTTTCTTGTCTTCCAGCTCCGCGATCCGGCTCCTTAAGGATTCCTCCGCCGAATCGTCTAAAAGCTCCGCGTAGTCAAATACGCGCTCGGAAGTATCTTCGATGTAGGGCATGTAGAAGACGATGCCTCTGTTGTTCGTATAGGGACCGCTTCCGCCTTCGTCCTCATAGTCATAGCTGCCGTCCGTTTCAGCGGCAGCGCCTTCCATCCCGTCCGCGCTTTCTTCCGCCGCGGCCAGCGTCCCTTCCTCAATTTCGCCGACTTCCTGCAGGACGGCCGATTGGACGGACTCAAGGTCGATTATTTCCGCTCCCGCAAAAGCCGGTGAAGAAAGAGCCGTAAGGGTGATAAAGAAAGCGGCCAGGAACGCGGAAAGGCGGATGGTTTTCATTTTCCTCATAAAATCACCCCCAGTATCCGGATCAGCATCATGACAAGCTGGGAAATGATGAAGACGCCTGCGCCCACCTCAACGATCCTTCCGGGATCCTTGGGGATATCACCCATAAGCTTGCCGGTCTGCCCGTTCATGCCAAAGATGTACTTCTTGCCCTTGTACTCGGTATACATCATCCACACCGGCAGCATGGCGTAATGCGTCTGATTGTTGCTCCAGGTGTAGGTTTCGTGCTCGATCGTCGTCCCGCCGGAGTAGGTTCCCACATGCTCCATGACGGCCGACTGCAGGGAGTCGCGCGCGCGTTTCTTGGCCCTGGCCTCGTTCTTTCCGGCATCTTCGTCCCATTTCTGGGTATAGAAGCCCGCCAGGTAGGCCGGATTGAACTTCTTCAGTTCCTTGAAATCAAAGGGTTCAATGGAGTCCATCAGCGTGTTGTCCATCCCCTTTAAGGCGTCCGCGGGAATATTGTTGAATTCCCCCTGGGCCTTCTCCTGCACCCGGTAGCTGGAAATCTCCGTGTACTCGATGCTGCCGGAACGCCAGGTGCGGATATTCTTCCCGAGTACGCTCAAGTCTGCCTCCCCGTCGAAAGTATAGAGCCAGAAGGGGATGTACATTCCCTTGATCTTTTCGATGGTAGACTTCTGCTGGAAGAGCCTGGGCGTCAGGAAAGACTTCTTGCAGAGCTGGATATACGCGGCCTCCACGTCCTTCCTTTCCTTCTTAAAGGGGAGGACGTAATCCGGCCGAAAGTTCCCGGTCAGATTCCCTTCCATCGTGATGGCCCGGTTGCAGTAGACGCAGGTCGTAGCCGCCGTCTGCTTTGAAGTGATGACCTCGGCTCCGCAATGCGGGCACTTATAGATGACGAGATCGCCGATTGAATCGTCCGTTGACTTCTCGTCGGTGACGTAATCATCACCGGTTTCAGGATCCTTTACCGGCTCGCCGACGCCTTTTTCCTCTTCCCTGGCTCCTCCATATTCGGAAGGATCAAAAGAGGAACCGCAGTAATCACATTCCAACTTTCCTGTCTTTGGGTTAAAAAAGAGCTCTGCTCCGCATGTCTTGCAATTATATTTTGCCATGCTTCCCTCCTTTCCTTCTTAAGGTTCATAGATAAACTATACCACATTTTCGGTCAAATGGAAGAAAAAATTGTATATTTTCCTCAACTATTCCTGTTTGGACGGCTCCTCGAAGTTGATCCGCTCCTCCTCCACCACCAGAGGCCGGTCGAGAACCCGGGAATTGATGGAGAGAATGTATTCTCCTAAAAGGCCGATAAAGAAAAGCTGTACGCCTCCCAGGAAGAAGACTCCAATGACCAGGGGCGCGATGCCGGTCCGCATCCAATCCCAGTGGACCAGCTTGTAGATAAAATAGATGATCGCGATCAGGATGCTGGCCGCCCCGATGCCGAAACCGGCAAAAGTGGCCAGCCGCATCATCACCTTCGAGTAAGAGGTGATGCCGGCCATGGCAAAATCGTAAAGATTATAAAAATGATTTTTGCTCTTCCCGGCCCGC
The DNA here is from genome assembly GCA_024695465.1 of Lachnospiraceae bacterium. Lineage (GTDB taxonomy): Bacteria > Bacillota > Clostridia > Lachnospirales > Lachnospiraceae > Chordicoccus. The sequence goes on from JAILID010000148.1 coordinate 7,201, forward strand.
CGGTTCGGGCGGACATAGAGGACCGTCTTGAAATCCCCGCCGAATTCGGCGACCATCCCCCGGAAATAGGGGACGGGGTCGTGAATCTGCCGGACGACATCGACGAAGGACTTGTCGAAGAGCCCGAAGCCCGTGAAATTCTCGATATGGCCGATCTCCGTGATCTTCCTCAGGAATTTATAGTACTGACGGCGGACAAAGGCCATGAAGGGATTCTCTTCGGTCTTTTCCTTGACCCCGATGACGATCTTATGGCCCTTCTCCCACTCGCGCACGAAAACCGGGATGAGTTCCGGCGGATCCTGGAAATCCGCGTTCAGGCGGATCACGCAGTCCCCGCAGGCCTGCTTAAAGCCATGCACAGGAGAACGCATCGGGCCGAAATTCTTCGTGTTGAAGATCGCCTTTACATGTTTATTGCCCGCGCACAATTCCCGGATAAGCTTTCTGGTCGCGTCTTTGGAGTCATTGTCTATGTAAATGATCTCGTAATTGTACTCCGGAAGCTCCTCGTTGAAAATCTTCACCAGCGTCTCGTTCATGAGAAGAATATTTTCTTCTTCGTTCAGGGTCGGAATAACGACCGATATCAGTTTCTTTTCCATTTTACCTCCGAAAGCTGACCTGAAAGCTGCTGCCTTTTACGCGCGGTTCCGGCCGCGCCCCGTCCTTTTCATCCCCCGGCAAGAGAGCCCTTATCGAGCTCAATATACATGTTTTCCTTCAGCTCTTCTCTTGAAAGGAAGGGGAACATGTCCTCCAGAGGGGCCGAAACCATGCTTCCGTCCGGAAGCTTTCTCGACGAGGTCTTGGGCAGCGTCGCCTGTAACTTTGTGACATATACCTGACAGATTGCCTGGCCCTTCATTTCCAGAAAATTCCGGAGCGTTTCCCGAAGCGCCGCGGGATCGCCCACGGAGCAATAGGAAAAACCGAAGACAGCCGCCAGCTTCTCCGGATCCGGGAAGCTCAGATCCCCGCTCTCCTCGCCGACGCCGACCAGCGATGTCTGAAAATACCCCTTCTGGGTCTGGCGCACGGAATGATAGCCCTCATTGTTGACAATGATAAGCTTAAAGGGGATCCGGTTCTGCCTCAGGGTCTCGAATTCCTGCAGGTTCATCATCAGGCTCCCTTCCCCGGTCACGCAGACGATTTCTTTTCCCCCTGAAGCCCTCGAAAGGCCCAGGATGGCCGGCAGGTCAAAGCCCATGGACGCGGTGTTGGAATTGGTGATAAAGCGCTGACCTTCCCGGATCCGAAAGACCTGGCTTCCGATCACGCGGGAAGTGCCGCAGCTCGCCATCAAAATGGCGTCCGAAGGAAGGAGCCCGGAAAGCTCCTCATAGAAGGCGTAGGTGTTGGTCCTCCCCTCCTCAAGCACCTCGTAGTGCTCCTTCCCTACCGTCTTATAGGTTTGCTTCCAGGCAAGGCAGCGTTTTCTCCACTCTTCCGCGCGGCAGAGCGGCTTTTCGGCTGATGCGCCGCGCTTTTGCGCCTCTTCAAGAAGCGCGCCGATTAGCTCCCCGGCGTCTGCCTGCAGCGGCAGCGATACATGGAGGTCTTCTTTCCGGATTTCATAGGGATCGATATCGCTCATGATCACGTAAGCTTCCCGGGCCCAGGTGTCGGTCTGGAAACCGGTCTGGGAGTAGCTGAGCCTGCAGCCGATGGAGAAGAACACATCGCTGTTCTGGACGGCAAAATTGCCGGCCCGGTCCCCGGTGCCTCCGCAGTGCCCGGTGTAGAGGGGATGGTCATAGGCGATCGCGTCGACGGAGCTCACCCCCGTGACGACCGGGGCCCCAAGGATCTCGGCCAGATGGATAAAGGATGCGTGCGCGCCCGCGGAGCGGACGCCGAAGCCCGGAAAGAGCACCGGCCTTTCGGCCCCTTGAAGGCGATCCAGGATCTCACTTACGGTCTTTGCGCTCACCTTCGGGACGATCAGCTCCGGATTCTCCGCCGAATCGTAGGCGGCAAGCGCTTCCGTCTCAATCACGCCGCCCTGGACGTCCAGCGGGATGTCCAGCCAGACCGGTCCCGGCCTTCCTGTTTTCGCGAAATGAAAGGCTTTCTCCAGGTGATAGCGGATCTCCTCCGGCTTTCTTACCGTCACGGCGTATTTCGTGATCGGTTTTACGATTGAGACGATATCGCATTCCTGGATTCCCCGGCTCCTGAGCGGCAGGCCCGTATGCCCGACGGAAGTGGGGATCCGGGTCTGCCCCGAGAAGACGACTAAGGGCTGGGAGCCCATGAAGCAGCCCAGCACCCCGGTCACGGCGTTGGTGGTTCCGGGTCCCGCGGTCACGCAGACGCCGGCCATCCGGCCGGAAAGCCTGGCGTAAGCCTCCGCCGCCATTGCGGAAGCCTGCTCATGGTGGTTATAGGTGCAGCGGATCCGGGGGTGATGCCCAAAGGAATCGTTCATATGCATGGCCAGGCCTCCGGGAACCGTAAAGATATCCGTGATCCCGTGATCTGCCGCGAAGTCCGCTATATAGTCCGATACTTTTCTTTTCATTTCCTTCATCCCTTTCCTGTCATTCGCCCATCCGCCGCTCTGCTCCGAAGAGGCCGCGTTTTAACTGGCGGAAACGCTGTCAAAGGTACTCTTTGCACTTCTGTTCCGAGACCATGGTTTTGCCCGACGCCTGAATCGGGATCTCGTCCACATAGCTGACCTGAATCCGGGCGTCCTCCCCGAGATAGTTCCGATAAGACTCGACCAGGGCCTGCTCATCCAGTTTCTCCCGGTCCGCGTTTACAAGAAGCTCATAGCGATCCTTTTCCCACTGGATCGTCTTGACCTGATGGACCACATCCTCCGTCTTAAGGAGCAGGTTCATAAAGACGTGGATGGACAGCGGTTCCCCCTTCGTATTGTAGAGCATGGAAGCCCTTCTTCCGTAGATGGTCGTAAAATATCCGTGCAGCCTTCCGGCCTCGTCTTCTTCCCTGATCATGATCCCGGTGTCCCCCGTGTCGTAGCGGATCATCGGGAAGGCCCGGTTGTAATAATCCGTGACCACGATCCGGCCCAGCTCTCCCGGCTCCGCCGGTTCGTCGGAATCCAGCTTCAAGATCTCGATATAATAGTTGTAGAGATCGATATAGTAGCGCTCGCTCCCGTTGATGCAGACGGCGATAAATCCGTTTTCGTTGTTGCCGTAGGAGCGGACAGGAGGAAAGCCGAAAACCCGCTCGATCGCTTCATAGGTGGCTTTCGGCATCGCTTCCCCCATGGAGAAGATCATTTCCACCTGCCACTTGCGGATATCGATCTGCTTCCTTTCAATGTAGTCCGTAAGGGCCGTCAGCGCGCTGGAATAGGCTATGATGGCCTGGATCCTTTCCCGCCTGAGCCTTCTGCAGACCTCATCGAGATAGGCGTCCCCCATATTGGAGATATCGTACATGAGAAGGTTGTTCTTGAACGATTTAAATTTCGAAATCGCGTTTTTTCCGGGGATCCAGACGCGGAATTCACCTCTTTTCATCCCCATCCGGAAGCCGTTCAGGCCATGTACCGCCAGCATATTCGCAAAGACATGCTCCATCTTCGCCGGATCCGCCAGGACCGTAAAAGGGACCCCTGTCGAACCGCTGGTATTGAGCTGAAAAAGGGATTCCTTCTTGTCTGAATACTCATCCGAGAGGATCTGATCCCGATACTGATTGTAGGCCATCTTATTCATGACCGGCAGCTCCGAGAGGGTGCAGTCGGGAAGCATCCGGTTGCGGTAAAACGCGCAGTGGATCCTTGCGTAGTCCAGGATCATGGAAAGCCTTCTCTCCTCATATTCGGGCCTGATGCCGTTTACGATCTCGGCCTTATTGACCTCGATGAGACGCTTCATTTTCCCGCCGTTCATTTTATCAAGCGAGAAAAAAACCTTTCTTCTTATGATTTCTCCAGCTTGCATACTTGCCTCCTTCAATCTCTACGGGTGGAGGGCTTCATTTCCCCTCTCCCGTTCATAATCAATCCAAAAAGCACAACCAGCGCCACCCTGACGGCGTTGGCCAGGAGAACAGCCCTTGAAAAGCCCTCCAGGCTGCCGTCCGTCAAAAAAAGGACAAGGACGATAATCGTGCCAAGGTGAAGCGCCTGAAGGACCATCTGCCATTTCTCTTCCGTAAAGGTCAGCACCAGAATAAACAGATAGGCGGAGAGAAGCCCCAGAATCTGGCTTGCATTTACAATGCTGATGACCGGCTTCACCGAATCATAGAGATTCCCGTAAAAAATTTTTAGAAAAATCGGAGTTCCGACTTGCGTGCCCGCAAAAAAAACCAGGGCAACCAGAAAACCGGCTCCTGTAAACTGCATGTATTGCTTCCGGTTCAGAAGCTCCTTTCTCTTTGTAAGGAAGGATATGATGATCGTATTGACCGGAGCCACCAGAAGGATCAGCGTCTTTCCCAGCAGGGAGCTGACATAGTACTCCGTCACGGCCAGGTCGCCGACCAGGAATTTCAGCGCCAGGCGGTCGATGTTGAGCGTAAGATTCGTGATCACATAAGACCCGAGAAGGAAAGCGCCCCGCCTTGCGGCCGTTTTGAAGAAGCTGCTTCTTTCAAAAAAGCGTTTGAAGACGGAGCCTGTCGCGGCAAGGTAGGCAAGCGCCAGCGCTTCTCCTGTCAGGAAAATGAAATACCAGACCCCTGTCAGCTTAAACAGCAGCATTCCCAGAAGATAGCCCGCCGTCAGAACCGCGTAATACGCGAAATACTTCTCGTAATGAAGATTCAGGCGGTATTCGACATCCCCGTAATAGCGGAAAACCATAAGCAGAAGGAGGATGACGACCGCAGCCGCGTCTCCGATCCCGTTCAGGGAACCGCGGCCGATAATAAGGGCCGCCAGGCTGCCGAGAGCTCCGAAAAAGAGGAGCATGCTGTTGTAATCGCCGTTCGTTACATCCATGGTCCGGCGGACGACCAGGCGGCTGGTATTGAGGGCCTGCCCGATCGAAGGACACACAATACCCAGAAGGCCCATGATAAAGAGAAGGCTGCCTAACTGGCTGCTCCCCATCTGCCGGTTCAGGGAGGGATAGATAAGCGCCTGGAGAACCCCGTTCATGAGGAGTCCTCCGGCTACGGTATAGGCGGTGCTTCCGATCAGTTTCTTTTGCTGTTTATTGGATTCCAAAATCCGGACACTCCTTTGAAACAATTATTTCATATAGGAAGGGCAGCGGTTCTCGATGTATTTTCTCTTCCCGGAATTCAGCACGGGAATCTCCTCTACAAAAAGAGTCCTGATATTCGCGTTTTCCCCAAAATAGGGTTTGATCCGGGCCAGGATATCCGCAGCGTCCACAACCTTCGGATCTCCGTTAAGTTCCAGCGTATAATCCGTCTCCGTTTCCTGGATAAAGCGGTACTGCATAAGGCCCTTTACATCCCATAGATTATTGGTAATGACGAAGGGTGTGAGCGCGTTTCCCCGGGTATCGTAGATCGTGTCGCTGCGCCTGCCGCAGAGCGCTGTCAAAAAGAGCCGGAAGCGGCCCTTCCGCTCCACCCTTCTAAAGGACGCCAGGTCCCCGGTATCGTAGCGGATCATCGGGAACGCGTAGTTCCGAAGGTCGGTAATCACGATCCGTCCGAGTTCTCCCTCTTCCGCCGCTTCATCGGAATCGAGCTTCAGGATCTCATAATAGAAATTCTCCGAATCGATATAGTAAGAACCGCTCTCCTTCAGGTAGATCCCCATGATTCCGTTTTCCTCATTGGAATACCAGGGACTTACCGGACAGCCGAACTGTCTTTCCAGCATCTCCCGGATCCCGTCGGGCATTCCCTCGGAAATCGGTATGATGGCTCTCACGAAAAAGCTTCTTCCATCGATCCCGTTCCTTTCCATATAGCGTGAAATTTCGCCCAGCGCGGAGGCGTAGCCCAGAAGACATTTTACCTTTTTCTTCCGGAACATGTCGAGCATCTTCCGGATCTCCTGATCTCCCAGCACGGAAGTGTCCACCATGATCGTGTTTTCGGCAAACAGGCGGAGGCGGCTTTTCTTTACATTATGGACCCAGACGCGCAAAAAACCCATCTTCATTCCGATGTAATAGCCGGCCATGGCGCCGAAGAAAATGCCGTCCGCGGTATCGCGGTCGATTTTATCCCGGTCCTGAATAATAGTCAGCGGCGTCCCCGTCGACCCGCTGGTGGACATACTCCGGCTGTCCTTCCGGTCCCGGTATGGATCGGAGAGAAAGCCGTCGTAACCGGCCCGGAACGTATCCTTATTGACCACAGGCATCCGGGAAAGAGGCGTATCTTCCGGCATGCCGCGGTAATGCGCCGTCGTGGTCACCGCATGGGCTATCAGTTTCCGAATCTTTTCTTCTGTCTCCGAAACAGAAGTCCCCTTCCGATAGCCGGCCCGGATCTCATCATAGTATTTCCGAACTTTTCCTCCCCGGAGCCAGTCCAGAAAGAAAAATGCAAACCATCTTCCTCTTTCATCAAGGATCATATCGTACCTCTCAAACGTTCTTATAAGCCGAATTCCCGAATCTGTCCGGCCATGATATCAAACGCGTCCTGCCCCGCCTGAAGCGCCCTGGCAAATGAAACGGTCTCCGAAACCGCCTTGCGGATATCCCATCGGGGCTTCCAGCCCAGCTTGCTGCGGATCTTCGAACAGTCAAGCTTGAGAAAGCCGGCTTCATGGGGACCCTCGACGGAGTGGTTCTCCCAGGTCTGTCCTTCTCCCCAGGCCTCACAGAAAAGCTCCGCCAGCTCGCCCGTCGAAGCGCAGCCTTCATCTCCCGGCCCGACATTATAGCAGCCGGCATAAGTTTTGTCCTCATATTGTCGCTCCGCAATCAGAAGATAAGCCGATAAGGGCTCCAGCACATGCTGATAAGGCCTTATGGAATAAGGATTCCTCACGACAATCTTCTGCCCGATTTCGGCGAAGCGTATGCAGTCCGGAATGATCCGGTCCGGAGCGAAGTCTCCGCCTCCGATGACATTGCCCGCTCTTGCCGTGGAAATCGCGCAGCTGCTGTCCTGAAAGAACGATTGGAGATAACTGTGGGTTACCAGTTCCGAACAGGACTTGCTGTTTGAATAGGGATCGTAGCCGTCCAGCCGGTCCGTCTCCCGGTAGCCCCAGGGCCATTCCCGGTTCTCATAGACCTTATCCGTGGTAACGTTCAGGAAAGATCGGACGCTGTCCGTATTCCGCAGCGCTTCAAGAACATGGACGGTTCCCATCACATTGGTCTCGTAGGTAAGAAGCGGATTCCGGTAGGACTCCCGGACGATCGGCTGCGCCGCGAGATGAAACACGATTTCCGGCTGCGTTTCCTTAAAAACCTCCTGAAGATGATCGTAATCCCGGACGTCTCCCCGCAGCGAACGCATGCAGTTTTCAAGCCCGGCAAGCTTAAATAGCGAGGGTTCTGTCGGAGCGTCCAGAGCATAACCGGTCAGCTCCGCTCCTTCAAGGAGCAGAAGCGCGCTAAGCCAGCTCCCCTTAAATCCGGTGTGGCCGGTTATAAGGACCTTCCGGCCCTTATAAAATGTAGTATCCATCCTGATTGTATCCTTCCGTCTGTCTTTTATTTCCAAAGCTTCCAGGGGGCTTCTCCAGAAGCCCACAGCTTCTCCAGATAATTCTTTTCCCGCATGGTATCCATGCACTGCCAGAATCCGTAATGCCGGTAGCCGTTAAGCTGGCCTCTTCTTGCGGCTTCGTTGAGCGGATAAGCTTCGAATACCGTGTCGTCCCCCTCGATCAGCTCGAAGATTCCCGGCTCCAGCACCATGAACCCGGCGTTGATCCAGCCTCCATCTTCCTGTTTCTTCTCCCTGAAATTGGAGATCCCTCCCTCCTCATCGATATCGATGATGCCGAAACGGCCGGCCGGCCGGACAGTCGTGATGGTCGCCATACGCCCGCTTTTCTTGTGAAAGTCCACGAGCTTCCGGATATCGACATCCGACACGCCGTCCCCGTAGGTGAGCATAAAAGTTTCATTCTCCGTATATTTCTGAATGCGCCGGATCCTTCCTCCTGTCATGGTCTTAAGACCGGTATCGATCAGCGTCACCTTCCAGGGCTCCAGGGTCTGGTTGTGAACGATCATGTTGTTCTCTCCGCGGGTGAAATCAAAGGTGATGTCGCTGTTGTGGAGATAATAATCGGCAAACCATTCCTTGATCACATGCTGCTTATAGCCGCAGCAGATGATAAACTCGTTAAAGCCGAAGGAGGCGTAGCTTTTCATGATATGCCAGAGGATCGGCTTCTCGCCGATCTCAATCATGGGCTTGGGCTTCAAGTGGCTCTCCTCGCTGATTCTCGTACCGAAACCTCCGGCAAGAATGACTACTTTCATTGTTCACCTCCCTTTGCGCCAAGGGGCACCTTTATAACAGAGAACTCCTCGCCGGAGATCGTGCCTCCGGGACTTTCATATACGGTTTCATAGGTTTCCGGCATTCCCTGGGCGTTCCCCATGCAGCCTTCCGGACATCCTTTGTAATAGAATACATAGATTTCTTCCGCGTCCGGGAACATGCCCCGGGCCGTTTCAAGATACTCCTCCGCGCTGAGATTCCGGATCCGGGAAAGATCTCTTATGGTGTAGGTGGCTTCCGACTCGTAAAACGCGCTGTAGACCTTCCGGTCCTTTAAATTGGCGATAACTGAATTGCAGAATTCGCCGGAACCCTCAAAGACCGGAGCCGTCTCCGGCAGCGACTCGAGATAAGCTGCGCATTCCCCGGCGTCTGAATAGACGCGCCGGTAATCGTCCATGGCTTCAGGAAGTCCCATACAGATCGATGCGAAGGAAGCGCAGATCAGCAGCGCGTTTCCCGCAAGGTAAAGCACCTTCCAAAGACCTTCCCAGTTTTCTTCTCTCTCCGGCATGGTCCATACCGCCCATATCAGCATATAAAGAAGAAGATACTGCCGCTGGTTGGCAACCCCCCAGATATTCGCGTAGATAAAAAACTGAAATCCGGCGCCCAGAATAAGCACAAAAACCTGGCGGAAAAAATGAAGATCCAGAATCAGCGCCAACAGGACAAAAAGGCCGAGAAGGATCAAAACCAGCGGCTTAAAATCGCCGAAAAGAAGATTGCTGCAGATCCGGGCCTGCTCTAAAAGTCCGCGCAGCAGGGACAGTCCGTCCGTTATCCGGGCCGCTTCCGAAACTTTCGCGCCTGCGGAAGCCGCGTTTCTGACATCTCTGAGCTCATAAAGCAGAAACAGCGCCGAGCCCAGCGGAAGAAGCATGGCGAAAAGTCTTTTGACCAGTCCGCCTCCCTCGCCGTCCCGGCGAAAAACCGCCAGCGTCCCGAAGAACCATGCCGCACAGAGAGCAAAGACAAAGCCGATCATGACGACATGGGTCTGAACCATGAGTGCCAGTATGAGACCATACAGGAAAGGATGCTCGAAGCGCTCCCGATCCGTCAGCGCAAGCAAGATCATCAAAACCGCGCAGAGGGCGTAAACTCTTCCGATGGCGGAAAAGGCATAGATGACTGCCGGGCTTAAAAGGATAAAAACCTTGCTGAGTCTGGAAAAAGGCGCGAAGATGGCGATCAGAAGCGCAGAAACGCTGACCAGGAGCGTACTGACCGCCTTGACAGCCGCATAGCTGAGGCCAGCCCTGGCTAAGGGCATAAGGACCAGAAACCAGAGACAGGGGTGGCCCTCATAGGAAAGCTCGCCGAAAAGACGGGTCAGGGAGAGATTATCGGCCATCAGCCAGGCCTGCGCCTCATCTCTCCAGCTTTCATGATGAAGCATCAGAAGACAATTAAAGGCCAGGATCATCAGCACGAAAAAGGCAAACAACAGATCCTCTAAAGCGATTTCCCTTTTATAGCCGGTCTTAATTCCCGAAGCTTTCCCCTTCATCTTATTTTTCCTCGTGATAATCCTTCTCTGTGTTTACGTTCCAGATATTCGTTTTATCTTTCTTTCCGGAGAGGATGTTGTCAACCGTCTGGAAAGATGTCTCCATGGAATGGTCCATGTTGTTGTAGCGATGCTGGCCGTTTCTGCCGACACAGAAGAGATTATCAAATCCGTCAAGATATCCGATGATTTCATCGATCCGGCTGTAGGTGTCGAAATAAGCCGGATAAGCCTTTTTCACACGCTCGCAGTGGGCGTCGATTACATTCTCGATGCCGCTGATCACGCCCATCTTCTTCAGCTCGCGGACGGCCATGCTCTTCCATTTTTTATTCGGCATATTCCAGTATTCATCGCCTTCCGCGCAGAAATATTCCAGACCGATCCAAACGGTATGATCCGGATCCTTCACCATATAAGGAGACCAGTTATTGAAGATCTGAATGCGGCCCAGCTTGACGCCTGTATCCTGCACATAGATCCAGTTGTCCGGAATAATGTTGTTCAAAGTGGGGATCTTCGTCTCGTTCTTCAGGTTCAGACGGTCAACGAGCAGGCCGACCGTGACGAAGTCGCGGTAAGGCAGCCCCTCTGCCACCTCGCGGACGCCGGCCGGCACATCGTTCATGGCAAGAATCAGATCTTTGAGCGGCATCGAGGAAATCACATAGTCGCCTTTTACCATGTGTTCATTTCCCGCCTCATCGACGTAAACAAGACCTCTGGCGCGTCCATCCTCCGTCAGGATCCTTGCGACGCGGGCGTGCATGCGGATCTCTCCGCCCAGGTCTATGAAATCATGAGCCACCGCCTCCCAGAGCTGACCGGGACCGAACTTCGGATAGAAAAACTCCTCGATGAGGGATGTCTCGACCTCCCCGTTGTTAAGAGCGGGGATCGCTTTCTTTGCGATATCGAGCAGGATCGCCTTGATGGAAAGCCCTTTTACGCGCTGTGATCCCCAGTCTGCGGAAATCTCGCGCGGATGGCGTCCCCAGAGCTTCTCCGTATAACCTTCAAAAAACATGGAATAAAGCTTCCTGCCAAAGCGGTTGATATAGAAATTCTCAAGCGAATCCTCCGGAAGCTTGCGGACAACCGAGCCCAGATAGGAGCAGCCGGCCTTGGCAGTCGTAAAGAATCCCATATTCCTGATGGTATTAACATTCATCCTGACCGGATAATCAAAGAATTTCTTTTTATAATAAATGCGGGAGACGCGGTTTCGGGTCAGCATGACCCGGTCTTCCTTTTCCGGATCCGGTCCGCCCTCGACTAACGCCGTTTCCCGTCCGAGCTTTTTATAGTCGTAGGCAGCCGCCCCCGCCCTGGGCATTCTCTCATCCCACCATCTGCTGACCCGGCTGTCCTTGGAAAAGAAGCGGTGGCCTCCGATATCCATTCGGTTGCCCTTATAGCGCACGGTTCTGGATATACCGCCGATTTTCCCGCTCTCTTCCAGAATCAGCACCTGATAGTCTTCGCTCCTGGACAATAATTCAAAGCCTGCCGTGATGCCTGCAGGTCCGGCCCCTATGATCAGAACCTTCTTCTTTGCCATCTTACCCTCTCCCCCTCTTCTTTCGATCGCCCGGCCTCTGCTTTCTCATTTTCATCTTTCGTTTTCTTCTCAGCGATTTCCGGATTTCCCGGGCAATGACCGTAATTCCAATCAGCAGGCAGCCGATAAGGATCATCGCCGCGAAGACCCGTATAATAATCCTGGCCGCATTTTCAGGGATCCCGCCGGCTGCATGTTCCTTCGAATTTGAAGCGTCTCTTATCGCTGTTTCAGACAGGCTCTCCTCCGATTCCTCAACGCTGCTGTTTTCTTCCCTTATAAGCGCCGAAGCATTTTCTTCCGTCAGAACAACGCGGCCGACCGTCCTTCCGCCGTAGGAGTAGGTCCACACCGCTCTCCTCTCTCCGTCGACTTCCTCCACAGCCCTTGCCACGGAACAATCCTTTGCCGCAACGCCGCACGGAACCGTAAGAATATTGCCGGAAAGAGCCAGACTTCGGTCTACGGCCTCCACATTCGTAAAGTTCGCGTAACCATAGTTTAAGAGATCGATATGGTCATACGCGGCCGAAGGAGCCGAAGTGGCGTGAAGCGTCACGCAGATCAGCTGCATCCCGTTCCGCTCGACCGCATTCACCAATGTATGGCCGGCTGCGTCCGTATTGCCGGTCTTTCCTCCGATTATTCCCGGATAAAAATAGTCCGGGGATACGAGAAGCGGATCATGGGAAGTTATCTGCCTCTCCGAAGCCGTCATATTGGTCGGAGGGATAACGTAGACATGCGTATTGATGATTTTGCGGTAATCCTCCCGCTTCATCGCCTCCTGCATGATCAGAGCCATATCGTGAGCCGTCGTATGATGCTCCTCGTTAGGCATCCCGCAGGCGTTCGCGAAATGCGTGTCCCTGCAGCCAAGCTCCGCGGCCCTGCCGTTCATCATGTCAAGAAAGACGTCAAGAGATCCTCCTCCGATGTAAACGCCGATTGCCGTAGCCATGTCGTTGGCGGACCCCAGGAGCGTTCCGTAGATCAGCTGTTCAAGCGTAAAAACCTCGCCTGTCTTAGTCTTCTGATTGGCGCTCCCATAGACCGCGTAGGCGGCAGCCTCCTCCGTGATGGAGACAGAATCCTCCAGATTGCCGTTTTCAAGGGCGAGAAGAACCGTCAGCACCTTGGTAATAGAAGCCGGGTGCCTGGCCTCATCCTTATTCTTATCGAAAAGGACGACCCCGGTTCTGCCGTCTATCAGGCAGCCGCAATCCGAAGCGATTCCAGGCTCCGTCTCGGGCCAGCCTTCCGCAAAAACCGAAAGCGCCGTCATTGAAAGGGCTGCAAAGACAGTCCAAACCCATACAAGGATTTTTTCCCTTCTAAAGAAATATCTACTCACCAAGCCCCTCCTCAACGATCCTGCACATATGGTTCAGCGCTTCCCTTTCATCCTCGCCGTCGCAAACAATATCAATGACTTCGCCGCTGTGAACGCATGCTCCCAGAATCGAGAGAAGACTTTTGGCGTTTGCCGTCACAGTATCAAACGAAAACGTTATAAGACATTTATATTTGACGGCCTCCGCGCATAAGGCCGCTGCCGGCTTTATGTGAAGCCCGTTCCTGTTTTTTACGGTTGCTTTTCGGCTGATCAATTTCGCACCTCTTTCTTTTCCCGGCTCAGGAAGCCGTTTCTGTTTTGGACAGGGTAATCGCCGCCATCGGATTTTCTACCAGAGTAAGCCCGGATGGAAGAACGATATCAATCGGAACCGATCTCTGTCCCGCCACAAGTCCCGAGACGTTAACCGACGCCTTTATATCGGAAGGAACAAGCTCCTCCAGATCCTCATCCGCCCCCATGACCTTTACCTCGATCTTAGAACTCCCAAACACGCAGTTCATACCGGCTGAAAGTCCTCTGACCGTTATGTTCTTGGGATCGATCGTCACTGACTTGCTGTTGAAAGGAAGAATCTGCACCGTGACCACGACGGTATAAGAACTGTCCTGAGCCAGAGAGATCCCTTTCGGCAGAAACTCCCTTATATCCGTATTCACATCGAAATCCGAAGACATGCCGGCAACGTCGACAGCGCCCGAATCAGCGGTTATCGTGATGCAGTCCCCGTCCTCTTTCAGGAGCTCCAGCGCCTCATCGTCGCCGACCACCGCAATCTCAGAAGGCGTCACCGTAATGCTGCCTACCTGATAGCCCGCCTCCGGCGTTCCGGAAGTGAGCACCTTGACCTCTATATCTGATACGACCTTGTAGAGATCGATCCAGACCGTCGTATCTTCTTCCTCCACGCTTAAGGTAAGATAAGACATCTGGGAATCGGAAAGCACCTCTCCGTTCTTGTCATAGAGGAAGAACTGGGGCGTCTTCGCCGCATCGACGATCATATGGGAGACGTCCACGCGGGCTACCACCCGATCAATCTTGTCTACCAGGCTCTGCGGCCCGCGAACCGTCAGCTTTTCCGGGCTGACCGTCATCTTGCCGACTTCATATCGGTTAGCCGGACTGGTTCCTCCGGCAGAGGGCGTGATGACGAAATCACGGTTCACCATATCTTCGATCTCAAGGCTGATATTGCCCGGAACAGCGCTGATATTTTCCATGTTGATCCCCGAAGCGGAAACCGTTACCGGAACCATAACGGGAACCGCGTCCAGATTGACAATCTGCGTCAGATCCGCCGTCACGGAGATATTGCCGGCATTCAGCTTCTCCACGGCGGAGCGGCTGCCCCGAACCGTCACGCTGACCGTATCATACCCTTCCACAATCCGGTAGGATTTCATCATGCTCTCCAGATAGGAAGCGTTTACCACGTTGACCGGAACGTTACGCACGGTAGCCGACGTGATCGGAACGCTGATGTTCATAATAATAAACCAGGCCAAAAACGCGATTCCGAGAGAGAGAAGCTTGAGTCCGGAGTCCTTGAACAGCTTTACGATCATGCTTCCTCCCTTCTCTTCCAGATCCGGAATTTTCTGTCATTTCGGTCCTTAATCGTGTCGTTCTGCACATAGTGAAGCTGTTCGCGCAGACTTCCGGCCGTGAGTGTGCTCAGTTCCCCCATATAAGCGCAGGAAATCTTTCCCGTCTCCTCCGAGACAATGATCGTGAAAGAATCGCTTACCTCACTGATTCCGAGACCGGCCCTGTGACGGGTCCCGAAACGCTTGCTGATGGAAACATTTTCTGACAGCGGCAGATAGCAGGTGGCGGCAATGATCCGGTCCCCTCTTATGATGACGGCCCCGTCATGAAGCGGAGTGTTATGCTCAAATATATTCACCAGAAGCTGCCTGGAAATCAGGGAATCCAGCCGAATCCCGGTATCCACGTATTCATTGAGCAGAATATTCTGCTCAATGACGATCAAGGCGCCTGTTTTTACTTCGCTCATATCCGATACCGCGCTCACGATATCGTTCAGGACCGTATCCGGAAAGCGTTCCGTTCTCTCTCCGCTGCCCCCAAAGGAGAGCATGCCGAAGAAATAATTGCTGTTTCCCAGGGATTCCAGCGCCTTGCGGAGTTCGGGTCCGAAAATGACGACCAGGGAGATCAGCGCCACCGACCCCAGCTGTTCCAGGATCCACAGGATCGTAGAAAACTGAAAGATCCAGGCCAGCAGAATAAAAACGGCTACAATCAAAATTCCCCGGAGCAGCATATAAGCCCGGGTGCGCTTAATCCATGCGATAAAGACATAGACCAGGGCCGCAAGCAGCAGGATCTCAAAAACATCCCCCACTCCGATCCGCGGCATATAAATGCGGGACGCGAAGTTCTTAAACTGTTCTATCAGTATCAAGCCTTTTCCTCTCCGGAATTCCCTTCGTTCACCGGCTGTCTGAGCAGCAGCCTGTCAACCTTAGGGACTGCCTTTACATAGTAATAATAATCATCGTCTTCGAAAGCAAGACGAACAGACTTCTTGTAGTCAAGAGAAAAGAAGAAATAGTTGACGCACAGAAGGACAGCCGCGGACAAGACGGAAGAAAGCACTGCCTCCCCCACGCCGAAAGACGTCCCGGCCATCGAATTGGAAATCAGGATAAGAGCCGCGTAGACGACGGCTCCGAGCACAATAGCCGCCTCAAAAGAATAATCGGCGTCTATGCTTCTAACCGCAAATGAAACCGCGAAGACCGCCGCCAGGACAGCCACGTTGACGTACAGGGCCTTCGCATCGGTAAACCCGGACAAAAGGGTTGTCAGTCTTTCCATATAATCCCCCGGCGCCGTCGCGGCCAGCGCTGATTCGCATTTCAAAAGGATCTCCAGAAGACAGTAAATCACGCTTCCCGATATAACCGCCAGAATGGAAGCCGGACCCCGCTTAAGACCAACCCCCAGCGGAACCAGGGGGGAAATTCCGAGGGACGCAGCCATCGGAATAAGCAATACGATGATGGCGTCATCCGGAACATATCTGAGAAAAAGGAAAAAGAGGACGAGAATCACGGCTGCCGTGATCGCGGCAGCCTCGATGCTGATCGATAAGGTAAAGCCGATCAGGAAAAGGCCGGAGACAACAGGTATGGCTCTCATGGGAAGAATGGACAGAATAAGCGATACAAATACGATGACAAAGAGGCTGGACAGCGGCCCTCTGGAGCCAAAAAGCTGCGAAAGCCAATAGAGACATATAAAGGAGAGGATAAATTTCCCCAAAATATCCACATAGGCCGAATATTCCGCATAGACACTTACAAATTTATTTTTCAGTTCAATAACTGTTTTCATCATGCTTTTCTCTTTCTTCCCGTCATTTGTCCGCGTCAAGGCGGGACAGCTTCGCCATGTATCTGCTGACATTCCTTTTTGCCCGGTTGTAACGGATAAAGGCCGCCATGTAAACGGCGCAGAGATAAAGCCCCATAAGCGCGATATAACCGATCAAAAGCCAGGAACCGATGTATATAAAATCCATTCGGGCTATATTCGTCATAATAAAGCTGACATTCATAAGCACGGCCAGAGCAAAGATCAGGACGTAACCGATCGTTACGCTGAAAAATGCTTTCAGCAGTTCCAGCGCGACGTAATCTCCCCGGAAAAACTTCCGGATCCGCAAATCATCCTTTCCCACGCCGTTCTCATAAAGGCTGAGACGAATCATCGCGTGCAGGCGCTCTTCATCAATCATTTCAGCTCCTCCCTGCATATATGCATACTCGAGTAGACCAGGGGCTTACGCCCCTGATCCCTCAACAGAACCGTACGTGCGCTATTAACGCATACGGCTCCTCACTTAACATTCCTACATCAACGATAAAACAGACTCACTCGAATCTTCGGCTCAGTTAAGGGGAA
>JAILID010000098.1 GCA_024695465.1 Lachnospiraceae bacterium
CATAAAAATCATTTTCATGACACCTTACCTCGTATTCTTAAATGTGTACTATTCCGAATGATGATTCTTCCACGATTTATCGAGCAAAAGAAAAGGCGTAAAACCAGCGTTTTTACTTGACTTTTTCCAGTTTTTGAGTAAAACTGATTGTGGATTATTATCTCTAATTGAAGAGACATTATATTCGGAATAGTACACTAACCCGAATATTACTCACCATTCTGTAAGGTGGATTTTTCGTATGCTCGTGCCCTTTCGAAAAAGGTTGTCTGAGGCATCCCACATTGCTTGGCAGCCTCCGAAACTGATATCTCCTTCATCTTCCACAACTGATAGACCTCATAAAAGTTCTCCGGCAATGGATTTGGCCGCCTGCCAAAGTGAACACCACGTGCTTTCGCCGCTGCAATACCTTCTGCTTGGCGCTGACGTATGTTAATTCGCTCGTTCTCAGCTACATAAGACAGTAGCGCCAGTACAAGATCACTGATAAAAGTTCCCAGCAGGTTCTTCTCCCTGCGTGTATCAAGAATCGGCATATCCATCACGTAAAGGTCAACCCGCTTGTCCTTTGTGATAACTTTCCATTGGTCAAGAATCTCCGCATAATTTCTGCCTAGGCGATCGATGCTTTTGATATATATCAGATCATCGGGTTTAACCTTTCTAAGCAATTTCTTATACTGTGGACGGTTAAAGTCCTTCCCTGACTGCTTGTCGATAAAAATGTTCTCCTCCGGAATCTGCATTTCACGCATCGTAATTACTTGTCGATCCTCATTTTGATCCTTGCTGCTCACTCTCACATAGCCAAATACATTACCCATAATCGTTACTCCTTTCGTTTGCTGTTGTACTGCCGCATACGTTTTCTGACGGCATTGCGTTGTGCTTCAGATATTCTCCTCGGCTTACGATAAGTAACGGATGTCTTGGGCATCTCGTATGTCTTGTCGATATCAGTTTCATTGATACACTTAAATGTATCTGGAAACTCAGTAACTAACGCATCAACTTTCCTTATAACGGCAGGATCACGGGTATAAAGTGTCGCATTCTTTTCACCTGCATTAAAATTGATTACTGTTTCCTGTTCATATCGAGTCATCTTCATGGATTTGCCTCCTCAGTTCTTCCGGTAAGGGTTTCCATTCTCTGATAGTCTCTACCAACAGTTGTTTTTGCCGACTCAATTCTTCATCAATTTCTTCTTTAGTGATTTCCGGATAGTCGAACGCCTGGATCACCATACTGCTGGCCTCTACATCGATCATCCCTTCAAGAGAATCCTTCAAAATCCTGTTAAAACCGTAATCCGAAACTATAATCCTCAAGTGATCACCCTTATTTCCAAGCATGAAGTTATCCGAATAAACAACATCCGCTACATACTTGAAAGCCTTGTCATATCTGGCTATATCTGTATAATCTACATTTTTCCTCATTTTGGTTCCTTTCTGCCTTACATGCATATCTGATATGTTGACCATCAGCGATATCTTCCCGCTACTATCTCAAAGGCGTAACGGAAAGATTGATGGATAGGATGGGATAGGATAAGAAAAAGATATTAGGGGTATATCTTTCTTTTATCTTTTTCTTTTCTTTGATTCTTTCTTTTCGTTTTTCTTTCTTAGGGGGAAGAAGGAAAAGAAAAGAAAAGAAAAGGGAAGGGAAGGGCAGGGAAGGAAGAAAGGAAACACTCCCAACAACTGCCGTAAAAAATGCAAAAGAAAAAGTGCTAATGAAATCATCTTCATCAACACTTTTCTGGTATCAGTTATCCCGGTAACTATCGTATTAACTTTTTAAAAATCCGCTTCTACAGAGTCGGCAAGCACTACACTCATTCTCGAAAAATGCTCCTGGTCATATTCTTCAGCAGGAATCCCATAAGTATTAGGATTTTCAGACTTAAGCTTCTGCAATCTTGCTCTACGAACAGGATCATACCTTCTCTCATAGGCTTTCTGCACACCTCTAGCCTTTCTTGACAAGTACTGCTGGTGGCGTTTATCCTTTATCGCTTCCACGCGCTCCATTTCAGCCTTTTCTGCCTCTGATAATTCTTTCTCCGGCATACTGTAATTACCGATGAAATTGAAATAGATATCAATCTTCTGAGTAGTCTGAATGGATCCCTTCCGATCCCTTTCGTGAACCTCAATCCTGTCAATAAACTCGTTCACCATATATGGTGTAACCTCGTCAAAATCATTATATCTGGACATGAGATCTACAAATCTCTTTCCGCTCTTGCGATTTTCTTCTACCTCTGACAGGAAGGCCTCAATCTTATCAATCTCTTCATTTAACTCGCCCTGCTCCTTGGAATACTGTCTTACGAGAGTTTCGTATCTGCTCTCAGGCATTTTTCCAAGGGCATTATCTTCATAGATTTTACAGATAAGTCTCTCCAACTCATCCACACGCGTGCGACATGCCTTTAGACGTTCCTGCTGTTTCTTAGCCTCGAACTCTTCCGGATTGTCTTCAATAGTGTTTTTGAGGTATCTGAGCGTATCTTTCACAATTTCGATAACCGCATCTGCATTTATCCTATGACCGGAACTGCACTGTGTCCCTACAGGCTGCTTACCATATTTGGCACATACATACTGTGCAACCCGCTTGCCATTGCTTGTCCTATGACAGTACATCAGACTACCACAATCATGACAAATCATCTTTCCGTCAAGCGGGTGAGGTTCTCCCCATCCATTAGGATAACGCTTAATTCCTGTCCTGCATTTCTGAGCATTTTCAAATGTTTCTTCATCAATTATCGGTTCCTGCGTATCTTCAAATATCTGCCAGTACTTCTGCGCTACATAATGGCTCTTCTTGTCTTTGAAATGTTTTCTTGTTTTAAAAATGACTGTATGTCCGAGATATTCCTTTTTTGTTAGAATATTAGCAACTGTTGAACTCGACCATCTATACGGATGCTGTATTTCTCTCGTTTTCCACAACCCGATCCCCATCTTTTGCATATGATATGCCGGGATTTCAACCTTATCTGCTTCAAGGATCTTACAGATCTGGAATGGTCCATATCCATCAAGCGTGAGTTTAAATATTCTGCGAACAACCTCAGCAGCCTCTTCATCGATTATCCAATGATTCTTATCAAGCGGATCTTTGACATAGCCATAAGGAGTAGCACTTGCCACGTGTTTGCCGGAATCGCCCTTTGCCTTAAAAGTTGATCGGATCTTTTTACTCGTATCCTTGGCATACCACTCATTCATAATATTTCGAAACGGAAGGAAATCATCATCCCCATGCAAGGTGTCTGTACCATCATTAACAGCGATAAGTCGTACATCCTTCTGTCTGAACATCTCAACAATCTGTCCAACCTTAAGATAGTCTCTTCCTAATCGGCTCATGTCTTTCACAAGTACAATCCCGATGTTTCCATCCTCAATTTCTTCCATCATTTCCAAGAAAGCCGGTCTGTCGAAACGTGTGCCGGAGATACCATCATCAGAAAAATGTCTGGGGCTTGGGAGTTCATGGGATACTGCATACTCCATTAGAAGCTGCTTTTGATTTGATATACTGTTTGATTCGCCCTGAAGCTCATCATCATGACTAAGTCTCTCATAGAGAGCTGTGTACCTTTGCTCCTTTTTCATAACACTCCTTTCCGCCATATAAAAATGGCAACACATAATTAGTTCCTCGCCTACGGGAACATTACAAAAACTCCCGTATTCTGCTCCTTGTACACTAATACTACAAGAAACTAATTACATGTTGCCACACCTTCTGCAAGCTTATACATCCTGTACCCAGCAAAAAACAGCCGGTCCCAAACCGGCTGTCTTCACACCACCTTTCAACCTTAAAACATCATTTCCTCAGACCCTGCTCTCACCCATCACCTTCCCGATACTCTCATGGAAAACCAGATCCGCCCTGCCCACAAGATCGTTAATAAGCCGCTCGTTGACCGGCAGGAATATGCCCGCTGCTGAACCCACCAGAAGGGTGCAGACGAGATATGTCCTCCAAAATGTCAGGGTTTACATTTTTATTATACCTCAAAACCTGCGTAAAGTCAGTAATGGCAGGGAGATTGTCATAATATAGTCTTCTAAAAATGTTATGTTATAAAAACTCTTCCAGCCATACAAACTCGCTTGAATTGGGCAATTCCATCCACCACTGCCTAAGGCAGATAATACAACTACCGTATAAAACATAACTGCAGCCCAATATACCATGGAAATCAGTGCCAATCCTCCCAGAAGATGACAAAACCGGCCTTAAGGAGAAGCTTTTCGGCTGACTTTACAGCTTGATCTCCCCCGAGAGGATCTTCTTGTAATCAATGAGGTTCTCATATAAGAGCTGCGGGGTATCGAGCCCGTAAGGACACCTCGATTTGCATTTTCCGCAGCGGATGCAGTCCTCGATCCGCAGCATCTTCTCCTGCCACTCCGACGTGAGCCATCTCTCGGTGGGCGAGCGCCGGATCATCTGGATCATGCGGGCACAGTTGTTGATCTCGATCCCAACCGCACAGGGCATGCAGTAGCCGCAGCCCCGACAGAAGTTGCCAAGAAGTTCTTTCCGGTCCTTCTCGATCCGTGCTCTCCGATCCCCGTTCATCTCCGGCGGCGTCACCGCGAAGTTCAAAAACTCGTCCAGTTCCTTCTCCCGCTGCACGCCCCAGATCGGGAGCACATTATCGTACCCGCACATGAACGCATAGCAGAGGTCTGCCTGGTTCAAAAGGCCGCCGGCCAGCCCCTTCATCGCGATGAAGCCCATATCATGCTCCCGGCAAAGCTCGACCAGATGCAGGTCCTTCTCCGTCGCCAGGTAGCTGAACGGGAACTGCAGGGTCTCGTAGAGACCGCTCTCAATCGCCTCCTCCGCGACGCGCAGGCGATGGTTGGTGATCCCGATGTGGCGGATCCTGCCCTGGGCTTTGGCTTCCAGCGCCGCCTCATAGAGCCCGGTTCCGTCCCCGGGTTTCGGACAGAACGGCGGGTTGTGGAACTGGTAGACGTCGATATAGTCTGTCTTCAAGAGTTCCAGGCTTGTCTCAAGATCTTTCCAGAAAGCCTCCGCAGTCTTCGCTTGGGTCTTGGTCGCGATATAGATATCTTTCCGCGCATCCGCGAGCGCAAGCCCGATCTTCTTCTCGCTGTCCGAGTAGGCCCGGGCGGTGTCAAAGTAGCGGATCCCGTTCTCGTAGGCCTTTTTCAGCAGCATTCCCGCGTACTCGACCGTTACCCGCTGGATCGGCAGCGCGCCGAACCCGTTTTTCGGGACCCTGATCCCTGTTTTTCCCAATGTGACTGTCAGCATGGCATACCTCCTTTGCTGTTCCGATTCACAAAAAAAGCACTGCATACATTATAGCATAAATATGTGCAGTGCTTATCCTATAAGGTTATAAATCCTTAAATATTGCTGTTCATGATCACGGCGCGAGAATTCTTTTTGCCCGCTCGACGCTTTCCTCCGAAGGAGGCTCCACCCCCTCCAAAAGGTAGGGGATTCCCAGCTCTTCCCACTTGTAAACCCCCAGCGTGTGATAGGGCAGGACCTCCACGCGCCCGACATTTTTGAGCGTGCGGATAAAGTCCGCCGTCCGCTGAAGATCTTCCTCGGAGTCATTAATCCCCGGCACCAGGACGTGCCGGATCCAGACCGGCTTCCCGATATCGGAAAGATAGCGGGCGCAGTCCAGGATGTTCTCGTTGCCATGGCCGGTCAGTTTCCTGTGCTTTTCGTCGTCGATATGCTTGATATCCAGCAGGATAAGATCGCAGCTCTCCATCAGCCGCTCGAATTTTCCGAAAAAAGGCTCCGTCCGGGTAAAAGGCTCCGCGGCCGTATCCAGCACGGTGCTGATCTTCCGCCGGCGGGCTTCTTCAAAGAGCGCGGTCAGAAAATCGATCTGCAGAAGGGCTTCGCCCCCGCTCACCGTGATCCCGCCTTCGTCCCTCCAATAGGAGCGAAAGCGCTCCGCCTTGTCGAGGAGTTCCTTCACCGACATCTGCTTCGCGTTTCCCGGACAGCCTTCCTTAGGGATCTTCCAGGAATCCGGATTATGGCAGTAGCGGCAGCGCATCCGGCAGCCCTGCAGGAAAATGAGGAAGCGGATTCCCGGCCCGTCTACAGCGCCGAAGGACTCGGTGGAATGGATCCATCCCACCGAGCCCTCATTTAAATCAGCTTCTATCGGATCAAAGCTTCTTATGGCATGTTCTTGCGATAACATCAAGCTGCTGCTCCTTTGTCAGGTCAATGAACTTGACCGCATAGCCGGAGACGCGGATCGTGAAATTCGCGTATTCCGGTTTTTCCGGATGCTCCATCGCGTCGATCAGCTTCTCCGTGCCGAAAACGTTGACGTTCAGATGATGCGCGCCGCGGTCGAAATAGCCGTCCATGACGCTCACCAGCGTGTTCTTCTGCTCGTCCACATCGTGGCCCAGCGCGGTCGGGCTGATCGTCTGGGTGTTGGAGATACCGTCGAGCGCGTACTCATACGGAACCTTCGCGACGGAGTTGAGGGAAGCTAAGAGGCCTTCCTGCTCCGCGCCGTAGGAGGGATTTCCGCCCGGCGCGAAGGGCTTGTAAGCCTCCCTGCCGTCCGGGGTAGCGCCCGTAGCCTTGCCGTAGACCACGTTGGATGTGATCGTCAGGATCGAGGTAGACGGCTCGGAATCGCGGTAGGTATGATACTTCTTGATCTTCGTGAGGAAGGTCTTGAGAAGCCATACGGCGATATCATCGGCCCGGTCGTCGTCGTTTCCGTATTTCGGGAAATCGCCTTCCGTCTCAAAGCCCATGGCGATGCCTTCCTCGTCGCGGAGCACGCGGACCTTCGCGTACTTGATCGCGCTTAAGGAGTCGACGACATGCGAGAAGCCGGCGATACCGGTCGCGAAGGTTCTTCTTACGTCCGTATCGATAAGCGCCATCTCGGCTGCCTCGTAGTAATATTTGTCGTGCATGTACTGAATGAGGTTCAGGATGTTGACATAGAGTCCTGCCAGCCACTCCATCATGAGGTCAAACTTGTGAATCACCTCATCGTAATCAAGGTACTCGGAGGTGATCGGAAGGAGCTCCGGTCCGCACTGGATGCGGTGCTTTTCGTCAAAGCCGCCGTTGATCGCGTAGAGCAGGCACTTGGCCAGGTTCGCGCGGGCCCCGAAGAACTGCATTTCCTTACCGGTCTGGGTCGCGGATACGCAGCAGCAGATGCTGTAGTCATCGCCCCAGAACGGCTTCATGACGTCGTCGTTCTCATACTGGATCGAGCTGGTGGTCACGGAGATCTTGGCCGCGTATTTCTTAAAGGCCTCCGGAAGCTTCGAAGAATAGAGAACCGTCAGGTTCGGCTCCGGGGAAGGTCCCATATTCTCCAGCGTGTGGAGGAAGCGGAAGTCGTTCTTGGTGACCAGCGGCCTTCCGTCCATGCCGATGCCGGCCATCTCCAGGGTCGCCCAGACCGGGTCGCCGGAGAAGAGCTGGTTGTAGGAGGGGATACGGGCAAACTTGACCATGCGGAACTTCATGACGATGTGGTCGATCAGCTCCTGGGCTTCTTCCTCGGTCAGGGTGCCTTCCGCGAGGTCTCTCTCGATGTAGATATCCAGGAAGGTGGAGATACGGCCGACACTCATAGCCGCCCCGTTCTGGGTCTTGATGGCCGCCAGATAGCCGAAATACAGCCACTGGACCGCTTCGCGCGCGTCGACCGCCGGCTTTGCGATATCGAAGCCGTAGATGGCCGCCATCTCCTTCATCTGGTTCAAAGCCTTGATCTGGTCGGCCAGCTCCTCGCGCTGACGAATGATCTTGTCGGTCATCTCGCCGTGCCCGCAGTTCGCCAGATCCTCCTGTTTCTTTTTGATCAGGAAATCAATACCATAGAGAGCCACCCTTCTGTAGTCGCCCACGATACGGCCCCGGCCGTAGGTATCCGGCAGGCCGGTGATGATGTGGGTATGGCGCGCGGTTTTCATTTCCGGCGTATAGGCGTCAAAAACCGCCTGGTTGTGGGTCTTATGGTACTCGTTGAAGATCTTCTTGTACTTCGGGTTCACCTCGTAGCCATAGGTGCTGGCTGCCTGCATGGCCATCTTGATGCCGCCGTAGGGCATGAAAGCGCGCTTGAGCGGCTTGTCGGTCTGGAGACCCACGACCTTCTCATAGCCCTTAAGCTCCGGATCGATATAGCCCGGCCCGTAAGCGGTAAGGCCGGTGACGACTTCTGTCTCGCACTCAAGAACGCCGCCCCTGGCCCTCTCTTCCTTCTGAAGCTCCTGAAGCCTTCCCCACAGCTTGTTGGTACCCTCGGTCGGGCCGGCGAGGAAACTCTCGTCGCCGGTGTAAACCGTGTAGTTATTCTGAATAAAATCCCTTACATTGACGTCATCCGTCCAGTGCGTGCCCTTAAAGCCCCGCCATGCATCCTTACGCATTTCCATATTTTTGCTCACTCCTTCACTGCATCCAGTCTCTTAAGATAGATCTTGCGGAACTGCTCGAACTCACCGAGACCTTCGCCGGTGAAAATCGCGCGGTAGCCGGCATTTTTCAGTCTGAATACGAAGGAATCCTGTGAATTGTAGAGCTCGTCTGCCATGTAATCGCCCCAGGCGACGATAATCGGAACGATGATCAGCTGCGCGCCGGTCTCATCCGCTTTTCTCTCCTTCAGGAAAGAAACGGCCTGGCCGAAGCTGTCGCGCTCTTTGAGCTGGATGACCTTGACGTTATTGTAGCCCTTCTCCTCGAAAGCCTTCTGAAGGTAGGTGTTGGCCGCGCAGTGATAATAGGGATTGCCGTGCTCGACGAACAGGTAATTCTTCTCCGGCTTGATTGTACGGATCGTCTCAAAGATCTCTACGAATTCCCGGCAGGAATCCGCATCGTAAAGGACAGAATCCGCCATCTTGATATCAAGGCGATCCAGATAGAAATCAAGGCGGCTCTTCAGCTCATTGTAAAGCTGGCCTTTGGTCATGAAGACCGGAACCACGATGACCTTGGAATACTTAAGGGAGATGGCCTTTTCGAGCGCTTCCTCGACCGTATAGATATTCTTCACGTTATCGTTCATCGCGTGGGCCGCATGATCGTCCGTGAATACCTGAAGAACTTCCATGCCGGAATAATCAGCCAGTTCCTTCATGATCAGGTCATACGTTGATTCTTTCGCGCGGATGATCGTTGTTCCGACGCTGGCCAGAATGATGATAGTGTCCTTACTGCTCATTGTTTTTCCTCCTTCGGAAAATTTGATAGTGAATGTTTTGTGAACCAGTCCTGTCTCTATGCTGAAAATCATACATATGCCGGGCGAAAGCGCCGCGGCAGATAACAGTTATGAAGTTCTAACCGCTCCGATTATACTATTTCTGCATTTAACTGTCAATAAAAGGATAGTCGGATAAAAGGATTCTCCCTGCGGAGACTCCGTCCGGGAAGAAGCCGCGGGAGGAGCGGGATCTCCCCCGGCTGCCCTGAGCGCCTGATCGGCCGTTACATCTTAAATCGGTAGCCGACCCCCCATATGGTTTCGATATACTGCGGTTTTGACGTATCGAATTCGATTTTCTCCCGGATTTTCTTGATATGGACGGTAACCGTCGCGATATCTCCGATGGACTCCATGTTCCAGATATTGCGGAAAAGCTCCTCTTTTGAGAAGACATGATTGGGATTCTCCGCCAGGAAGGAGAGCAGGTCAAATTCCTTGGTGGTAAACTGGGTCTCCTCGTCGTTGACCCAGACCCGGCGGGCGGTCTTATCGATCTTCAGGCCCCGGATCTTTATAATCTTATTCTTATTCACATTCGTCCCGATCAGGCGATCATAGCGGGCAAGGTGGGCTTTTACCCTCGCCACCAGCTCGCTGGGGGAGAAAGGCTTCGTGATGTAGTCGTCCGCTCCCAGCCCGAGCCCCCGGATCTTGTCGATATCATCTTTTTTCGCGGAAACCATCAGGATCGGCGTATCCTTCCGGGCCCGGATCTCCCGGCAGATCTCAAAGCCGTCCGTCCCCGGCAGCATCAGGTCCAGAATAAAAAGGTCGTAATCCTGCATCAGCGCGGCCGTAAGCCCCTTGCTTCCATCCGTCTCGATATCCACTTCAAATCCTGAAAGCTCCAGATAATCCTTCTCCAGCGCGGCAATAGATTCCTCATCCTCGATGATCAATATCCTGCTCATGATCTGCCTCCTTTTTGCTTCTTTGTTCCTTTTTTCTTAGCCGTCTTCCTGTCGACGCTTCTTGATGGAGCCGACACCGTATCCACCGGCTCTTCATACTTTCTCAGCGCGAAATGCATCTGGGTTCCTTCTCCCTCCTGGCTGGTGGCCCAGACCCTTCCCCCGTGATCCTCGATGATCTTCTTCACGATGGAGAGTCCGATTCCGGATCCGCCCTTTCCTGAACTTCTGGAGGAATCCGCCCGGTAGAAGCGGTCAAAAACATTCGCCAGATCCCTGGCCGCGATCCCTTTGCCGTTATCCTCGATCGAAGCTTCGATTTCGCTCCCGGTATCCCGGACGCTCAGACGGATTTTCTTGTCCGGCTTGTCCATATATTTTACGGAATTTCCGATAATGTTGTTGATAACCCGGCGAATCTGCTCCACGTCGGCAATCACCTGAACGGAAGGCGATACCTCGTTCAGATAGCTGAAAGCTACATTTTTCGCCGTCAGTTCATTTTCCAGATCCTCCGCCGCGTCGTCGAAATAGCCCCTGACGCTCACCTTGTTGAAATTATAGGGGATCCGGTTCGTATTGATCTTGGAATAGAAGGTCAGCTCGTTGATCAGGCGGTCCATCTCGATGGATTTATTGTAGATCGTACGGATATAGCGATCCATCTTCTCGGGCGTGTCCGCGACGCCGTCCATGATTCCCTCCACATAGCCTTTAACGGTCGTGATGGGGGTCTTGAGATCGTGCGAGATGTTGGATATCAGCTCGCGGTTCTGCCGGTCCACCTCCACCTTCTCCTCATTCGCGGCTTTCAGCTGGATCCTCATCTCCTCGAACATCCGGCAGAGATCCCGGATCTCACTGACCCCCTCCGGCTTCAGCTCGTACTCGAGATTGCCGTCCCGGATCTCCCGGGCGGCCCGGGTCAGATGGTCGAGCGGGATCGAGACGCCGCTGTAGATCCAGAGGCTCAGGATCACGGCGGTAATGATCAGGATGACCAGCATGCAGAAAATGATATCCAGAAGAAGAACCTTGATCTCTCCGGGAAGATTATTGACGTCAACCCCGTATTCAAAAGAGATACGGCGGGCCTGAAAGACAACGATCCCGAACAGCAGGATAACGGTCAGGATGACCGGGACCAGTATGATGATAAAAAATGAAAGAAATATACGCGTTCTCAGTTTCACTGTGTTTTACCTCCGGAACAGCCGTCCCTTACAGTATAACATAGAAAAAGGATAAATAATCTAAAATCTTAATGAAGAAAAAAGAAGGGACGGCTCTTTTTCCCGAACCGTCCCTTTTGTGTATTCCTCTTCACTCCCCGCCGACTACTTCTCCCGTTTATGGAAACTATCAGAGGTATTTCTTAAGCGCTTCCACTTTGTCGAGCTTCTCCCAGGGGAGCTCGATATCCGTTCTCCCAAAATGCCCGTAAGACGCTGTCTTGCGGTAGATCGGCCTCCGAAGATCCAGCATACGGATGATTCCGGCCGGCCTTAAATCGAAGTTTTCCCGGATGATCTCCGCGATCTTCGAGTTGGAAAGCTTGCCCGTCCCCCTGCAATCAACCGTGATGGAGGTCGGCTGGGCGACTCCGATCGCGTAGGAGAGCTCGATCTGCACCTCATCAGCCAGCCCCGCGGCGACGACATTCTTGGCGATATAGCGGGCGGCGTAAGCCGCGGAGCGGTCAACCTTCGTCGGATCTTTGCCGGAAAAGGCTCCGCCGCCGTGACCCGCATAGCCGCCATAGGTGTCTACGATGATCTTGCGCCCGGTAAGGCCGGAATCCCCATGAGGTCCGCCGATCACAAAACGGCCGGTGGGATTGATATAGACCTTTGTCTTTTCGTCGATCATGCCCTCCGGCACGATTGGATCGATGACGCAGCGGCGGATATCTTCATGGATCTGTTCCTGGCTCACCTCCGGGTCATGCTGAGTCGATACGACAAGGGCCTCCAGGCGGGAAGGCTGCCCGTTCTCATCATATTCGACGGAGACCTGGGTCTTGCCGTCCGGACGGAGATAGGAAAGCGTTCCGTCCTTGCGGACCTGTGAAAGCCTCAAGGCAAGCTTCTGGGCCAGATCGATCGGATAAGGCATGAGAGCAGGCGTCTGGTTGGAAGCATAGCCGAACATCATCCCCTGATCGCCCGCTCCGATGGCCTCCAGCTGCTCATCCGTCATTTCGTTTTCTCTTGCTTCCAGGGCCTTATCCACGCCCATGGCGATGTCCGGAGACTGCTTGTCCATGGCCACCACGACCGCGCAGGTATCCGCGTCGAAGCCCATCGCCGCATCCGTATAGCCGATCTCCCGGATCGTATCCCGGGCTATTTTCTGAAAATCGATATTGGCCTTTGTCGTGATCTCGCCCATGATGAGGACCAGGCCGGTTGTGGCGGCGGTCTCACAGGCAACCCGGCTCATGGGATCCCCGGCCAGGCAGGCGTCAAGGACTGCGTCCGAGATCGCGTCGCACAATTTGTCCGGATGCCCTTCCGTCACGGATTCCG
The DNA here is from genome assembly GCA_024695465.1 of Lachnospiraceae bacterium. Classification (GTDB taxonomy): domain Bacteria; phylum Bacillota; class Clostridia; order Lachnospirales; family Lachnospiraceae; genus Chordicoccus. The sequence continues at coordinate 12,741 of JAILID010000098.1, forward strand.
AAGTAAAAAATCTTTTTTCTGCCATTTATTATCCTTTCTCCCATAGGGAAATGCATTGCTTACCAAAACAAAGAATGTCCGGGGGAACCCGGACACAAAAAAGTAACCGTTCCCTTATTGTTCGATTGCTCGCTTGAGGATGGCACCTTCCCTTGCGGGGGGTTGTCACGGCTTCACAGATCCTCTCATCTCCGCCGTTCTTAATAAAGGTAAGCACACTATATAAAACGATTATTCCGCGGCAGCCGCCGCGCCCCAGGACGCCGCCTGCATTCACCTGCTTAAAAGGCGTCACTATAAAACATGTATTACCATAACATGAAAATGAAAAACACGCAAGAGGAAGATTGCGGCAGGCATCCGTTTTTCATTTCCCGTCCCTATCTTCGGCACTGCCGCAGGATCTCCCTCATCTCCTCCACCGTGAAGGTATAATCGGTGTTGCAGAAGCCGCAATTTAAGGTTTCCGGCTTGCCATCATCGATGATGGCCGTCAGCTCCTTCCTGCCCAGCGCGATCAAAGCTGCGGTCACCCGCTCCCTGGAACAGACGCAGCGAAAACGAACCGGCATACTCTCGTGAATTTCGAGCTTCATTTCCCCGAGTATATCCTTAAGGATGTCTTCCGGGCTTCTGCCTTTCCTTAAAAGCTCCGTCACGGAGGGCATGGCCGTTACTTTTCGCTCAAGCCGCGCTATCACCTCTTCCGGGCAATCCGGCATCAGCTGGATCATATACCCGCCCGATTCCCTTACCGTATTGTCCTTATTCATGAGGACCCCTAGCGCGCAAACCGTGGGAACCTGCTCGCTTAAGGCGTAATAATAGGCGATATCCTGGGCAATCTCCCCGCTTTGGATATCCACCTGGCCCGCATAGGGCTCTTTTAACCCGATGTCCCTCATGACATGGAGGATTCCCTTTCCCACGGCGCCGCCTACGTCAAAATGCCCGTATTCATTCGGGGGAAGGATAACCCCCGGGTTTCCCACGTATCCTTTTACGCTTCCGTCCGAAGAGGACGTAACCGTGATTCCTCCAAGTGGGCCGTCTCCCTTGAACTGGATCGTCAGGACGTCTTTTTCGCCCTTCATCATAGCCCCCATCATCAGCCCCGCAGCCATGGTCCGGCCGAGGGCCGCTGACGCGACCGGACTTAAGTTGTGCGCTTTCCGGGCGTACTCCGTTACACCCCTGGAGGTCACCGCAAAGGCCCTCACGAAGTTATCCGCTGCCGAAGCCCTTATCATATAATCCGCCATACTTACTCCTCCTTTTTCCTTCTATACGCCGCTGAAATCAAAAGCCGGGATAAAGCTTTCCCTGGCGGTTCTTCCTTCCTGGATAAACGCGTTTGTAAGCCCCAGATCGATCGCGTAATCCAGAACCTTCTCATACTCCCGCCTCGTCACCCGGCGTCCAAGTTCCGGATACTTCTTTTCAATTCCCGGCATAGGCGTATATTGATTCATGATGCTGACATAGATTCTGTCCCCATACGTATCCGAAAGATATTTAAGGATACGCATGGAATCGCGGGTATGGCCCGGAAGCACCATGTGCCGGACGATGATTCCCCTCTGCATGATTCCGCGGCTGTCGAAAACCGCCTCTTTCGCTATTTCCGCCATCTTTCCGACCGCCGCGGACGCCGCCTCGAAATAATCCGGAGCCGCGGAATAGCGGCGGGCAATTTCCGGATCGAAATATTTTAAATCAGGAAGAAAGATATCCACATAACCGGCCAGTTTTTCCACAGTCCCGGTGGTTTCATAGCTTCCTGTGTTGTAAACAATGGGGATCTTCAGCCCTCTCTCCCGGGCCCTATCGATCGCATTCAGCACAGGCGGGACATAGTGAGTCGGAGTCACCAGATTGATATTGTTCGCTTTTTCTTCCTGCAGCTTAAGAAATATCTCCGCCAGACGCTCCGCCGTCACGGCCTTTCCCCTTCTTCCCAGCGCAATCTCCCTGTTCTGGCAGAATACGCAGCCTAAGGGGCAGCCGCTGAAGAAAACCGCGCCCGAACCCTCGCGTCCGGATATACAGGGTTCCTCCCACATATGAAGAGCAGCCCGCGCGAGGCGGATTTCCTCCGCCATGCCGCATCGGCCTGCTCCCTGGTTCCTTCGATCTGCTCCGCAGCCGCGGACGCAGAGCATGCATTTTTCAGCCCACTTCGAGCTCAAACTTTTCTATCTCCTTCTCCGAGCTGACTCTCCTGATTTCCGCGCCCAGAGAACGAAGCTTTCCGTCAAAATCCTCATAACCTCTGAGTATGTAAACGATATCGTCCACAATCGTAAATCCCTCTGCCTGAAGACCCGCGATAACCAGAGCCGCTCCGGCGCGGAGATCCGGAGAAGATATCCTTGCCCCGGTAAAGGTATCGATGCCGTCGATGATAGCCGTGTTTCCTTCGACTTTGATGCTCGCCCCCATTCGGGCCAGCTCATCCACATATTTGAAACGGTTTTCAAAAATGCTTTCCGTCACAATGCTGGTTCCCTGGGAGAGCGCCAGGACGACGCTCATCTGAGGCTGCATATCGGTCGGGAAGCCGGGATAGGGCTGCGTCTTCACATGCGTTTTCGCAAGCCTCTTCGTCGCCATGACCCTTACGGAATCATCCGATTCCGATTCTTCAATCTGGCAGCCGATTTCCGTCAGCTTGGCGCTGATCGCTTCCAGATGCTTTGGAATCACGTTCTTTATGATGACATCTCCCCGGGTCGCGGCCGCCGCCATCATGAAGGTTCCGGCTTCAATCATATCCGGAACGATCGAATAGGTACAGCCGTGGAAAGCAGGCACGCCGGTTATGCGGATCACATCCGTTCCGGCTCCCTTGATGTTGGCGCCCATGCTGTTTAAAAAATTCGCGACGTCGACGACATGGGGCTCCTTAGCCGCATTTTCGATAGTGGTTTTTCCGAAAGCCCTGGAAGCCGCCATCATGATATTGATCGTCGCGCCGACCGATACAAGATCCATAAAAATATGGGAACCCTTCATCATGCTGCAGGAAGCCTCGATGATTCCGTGACGGATATCGATATCGACGCCAATCGCCCGAAAACCCTTCAAATGCTGATCGATCGGACGGCTTCCGATATTGCAGCCTCCGGGAAGCGGAACGCTGGCGTTATTATACTTTCCAAGCAGCGCCCCCAGAAGATAATACGATGCTCTAATTTTCTTGATATATTCATATTCTACAGAACAATCACGTATGGTTGAACCGTTGATCTTTACAGTATGGCGGTCAACTCTTTCTACATAAGCCCCTATTCCGGCAATAGAATCCAGCAAAACATTCACGTCATTTACATCCGGAAGATTTTCCAACGTCACCGTCTCGTCCGTCATGATCGCGGCAGAGATAATCGGAAGCGCAGCATTCTTAGCTCCGGAAATCTCCACCTCCCCTACCAGTGGAAATCCCCCTCTTATCACATATTGTTCCATAGTCCACCCCAAATAATTATTCTCCCCGAACTCCTATAGGGACTTTTTTGACAGCCATAAAACTGATACTATCATAAAAAGGTTACACCATTTTAATATTTTTGTAAAGAGTTTTTTACCTGCTGGATTTTTTTCCTCTCTTTACGCTGTAACCAAAGGTTCCCTGCCGTCTGCCAAGGCCCATATACTCTCCATGGCTGTAGACAATCGGCTTTGTGGCGTTAAAATCAAATTTGCCCTTCTCATCCATGTACTCCTCCTCTACATGGACCGCCAGGACTCTGGCCAGAAAGAGATTGTGGGAACCTAAGGGTATCTCTTCCGTCACCCGGCATTCAATATTGACCGGGGAAGCTGACAGAAGCGGGCAGGCGATATGTTTTGCATTTTCAACAGCAAGATGAAAAGCGCTGAATTTATCCACATCCCTGCCGCTTTTTACCCCGCAAAGGTCGGTCTCTTTTACAAGCTTTTCGGTCGTCACATTGACGGCGAATACGCCCGTCTCCCGAATATATTCATAAGTCAGTCGGGAAGGACGCAGAGAGATGCCCAGCATAGGCGGATTTGTACAGACAGTAGCGGCCCAGGCCACCGTACATACATTTATCTTTCCTTCCTTATTTTGAGAGGTCACCAGTACTGCCGGAAGGGGATAAAGCATATTTCCGGGTTTCCATTCCGTTTTTGCCATATCTGCCTTTTTACCGCCTTTCATTTTCCAAACTCAGCGCTTTGCGATCTTATTGCAGCGCGTTCATGAACGCCGGAATAAGCTGCTTCTTTCTGGAAACAACCTTTGGAAGCATGGCGATATCCGCATGCTCACCTTCCAGCTTCGCCCCGTAACTGTCCTCAAGCAGCAGGGGCGCTCCCTTGCCGTAGCAGAGCAGTCTTGTATTCTCATTAATAATATCGGTCAGCATGAAGAAGACCATGTTCAGGCCGCTCTTTGCCGCTTCTATGGCGAGCTGAGGACGAAGCTTATCCGCAATATCGACGAGTTCTTCCGCATCCATCGAGCTGATCTGTCCAACGCCGAGGACGGTCTCCCCGAAAATGAACTTCTTGAAATCCTGATGAAGGATCTCATCCGCCGTCTTATTGCCCAAAGCGCTGGCTGCGCGGAACATCTCCCGGGCGTAATCCGAAATATCGACTCCGGCGATCTTTGCAAGAGCAAGACCGGCAGTCTTATCCCGGGGAGTACAGGTCGGGGAACGGAAAAGCAGCGTATCCGATACGATGGCCGACATCATAAGGCCTGCGATATGTCTCGGGATATCAATTCCAAGCTCATGGTACATGGAATAGAGGATCGTACAGCTGCATCCGACAGGCTCGCCTCTGAAATAAACCGGATTCACTGTCTCCACGGTCCCGATCCTGTGGTGATCTACGATCTCAAGGATCTCTGCCTGCTCCAGGTTATCCACCGCCTGGGATTTCTCCGTGTGGTCGACCAGTATGATCTTTTTCTTTTTCACATTGATCAGGTTCTGGCTTCCGATCATGCCGACGTACTTTCCCTGATGATTTAATACCGGATAAGAACGATAACGGTTTTTCGCCATTGTCTCGCGGATATCGTCCGTAAAATCTTCGAGCTTAAAGGAAATAATATTATTCTTCCTCATCAGGAAGCTTACCGGGATCGCCTGGTTGATCAGCCTGACTACCGTATAGGTATCGAAGGTCGAGCAGATGATAACGACTCCTTTTGAGGCGGCAAAAGCCTTTACCGCTTCCGAGCAATCATCGCAGAGGCAGAGAACGATGCAGCTGGCTCCACCCTCAATCGCGCTGATTTGGGTATCCGTTCGATCGCTTAAGATGACCAGATCCTTTGGCTCCATAAACTTAACCAGCTGTTCCGGAGAGGAAGAACCGACAATGACCCTTCCTTCGTCGAAATAAGCTTCCGGATCGCCCACCAGAACATGGCCGTTCAGCGTCTCCGCAATATCCAGATATTTGGTTTTCGCCTCAGACATGATCGTCTTCGTATAGGAGTCCATAAAGTAGTTGGTTATATCTGTTACAGAGAGAATTCCTTCCAGGCTTCCATCTTCTCCCATAACAGGAAGAGAAGATATTCCGCTTTCCTTCATGAATTCCCATGCTATGCGGACGCTGATATTGTCAGTGGCGCCCTCCACCTCCTCGATCTGCATATCTTTTACCTGGGTCCCGACATTCGGCATATATTTCGGAGCTTCAACATCGAAGTATTTAAGTACAAATTCTGTCTCCTCATTGATCTGTCCGGCTCTTCTTGCGTGATAACGAGTCGTACCTTCTGACTTATTCTTCAGATAAGCCAGTGAGACAGCAGAACATATCGAATCCGTATCCGGATTTTTATGTCCTACCACGTAAACCTTTTCCTCCTGATTCATGACGAAAACCTCCTTTTTTATTATGTTAATGTTTGTCAGTGTGTTTGCTCCGGCCCCGGCCTGTTCGTTTTTTAATGATCAGAAAATGAAATGCCGCAGCGAAAACGACCCTGACATATTACAAAATAACCTCCATCTCCTTTTTCAGCATCTTCATCCCCTGCTTTTCATAGAACGCCATAGCTGAGGGATTGCAGGCCCATACGTTCAAGGTAAGATGATAACAGCCCAAATCCTTCGCGTACTGAATAAGATAATCGTAAATGGTTTTTCCTATATGCTTCCTTCTGTAATTTTCATCCACACAGAGATCGTCTATATATAATTCCTTCATCGGCATGAGCAGATTGCTGGAAGAGGTGTCTATGATCACGCAGAAGCCATAGCCGCAAACATAACCGTTTTCTTCAACAGCCACAAATATAGGACGAGTCTCATCGTCAATCAGCTGGGAGAGCTGTTCTTTCGTATATTTTCGGGTATCTCTTTTAAAAATATCCGGCCTTCCCTTCTGGTGTACTCCATTTACCTGATATAATAAATCCAGAATGCGCGGCTCATCTTCATGAACTGCGCGTCTTACCATAATACTCATATTCTTCCCTTTCTACGGCGTATTGATTCTTTTATTATAATCCAAATCATGGAATATGACTATAGGGGAAATGGGGATATTTTTATGATAATGGTTGTCAGTGTGTTTGCGCCGGGCAAGCCGCGGCGCGGCTTGCTCATGCTCGCGGACAGAGGCGCTGCGCGCCTTGTCCGCCCAATGAAAAGCCTCGCTTTTGCTCGAAACGCAAGCGTTTCTCCCTGCAAGCGAGGCTTTTCATTGGGTGCTTTTCTTTTGAATCAACTATTCAGCACACGCATTCGCAGCCGCGGTGCGGCTTGCTCATGCTCGCGGACAGAGGCGCTGCGCGCCTTGTCCGCCCAATGAAAAGCCTCGCTTTTGCTCGAAACGCAAGCGTTTCTCCCTGCAAGCGAGGCTTTTCATTGGGTGCTGAATAGTTACAATTTGACAAACTTTATTAAATGTACTATAATTACGCACATTGGATGACATTTTCTTCGTGACATCCAAAAATTGTCTCAAGTGTTTTTATTAGGGAGGAATTTATATGCCAAGAAAAAAGAAAGTTACTGTTCCGGCAGTAGAAGAGACAAAGAAACCGGCCGCAAGCAATAAGACGACGGCTAAAAAAGAAGCTGAAGTTAAAGTTGAGGCAGCGAAGGTTGAAGAAGCCAAGGTTGAAGAAGTTAAAATTGAAGAAACAGCTGCCCCTCAGCCGGAGAAAAAAACCCGCAGAACAAGAAAACCTGCCATGAAATCCACAGTCACTGTTGAATTTGCCGGCAGCCAGACGATCGTAGAGGATATTCTTGCCAAAGCAGAAGCTGCTTACATGAGCACTCACGAAGATGCGGTTATTAAGACTCTTGATGTTTACATCAAACCGGAAGAAAAAGTCGCTTATTATGTCGTCAATGGAGAAGGATCTGAAGACTTCAAGGTTTCTCTTTAATGTTTGAATCTTCATTCTTTACGGCAACTTTAAAAAATAGAGCAGGGATACGAATCCTCTGTTCTATTTTTTTTATTTAGAAAACTGATGTCCCATTCTCTTCCCTCATGTATTATTTAAGAATAAAGACCACAGGGACTTCCCCTGTGGTCTTTATTGTTTTCTTTAATTTAAATAACTGCCGTTCCAGTTGCTGTAATTTGTAGTGTCAAGATAGCCATAATTTCCGGTATAAGCAGGATCCGTAGGATCGATATTGTTAATTGCTCTCGGAAGATGGATCGCCGTCATCGGACGAGCCATATTCTCACTTACAATAACCTGGGTATCACGATCACAGAACTCATAGATCCAGTATGCATAACGAACCGTCAGACGTACGCAGCCATGAGACTGTCTTGTGCCAAGAAGGTTATAAACATTCGGATCAAGGTTATGATCATTCTGCTCTCCGCAGGCTATAGAGTGGAAATACTCTCCGTTGTTCGTCCAGCCGATATAAGTGGAGCCAGCAATATACGTATACGCCAGAAGTTCGGTAGCATACTGTCCATAGCTCGGTCCCATCAGTTCTCTGTAGCGATACCAGCTGCCTGTCTTTCTGGTTCCCATATCCGTAGGCGTATCTGACGTACCCGGTGAACAATAGAAAGCGAAGACCGGGATATTAAAATCATTCGTTCCCGGATAACGCGTATAGACCGTAACGGTACAAGGATAACCTACATCGACGGTAAGCTTATAAGGACAATTCGGACAATTCTGCCCATTAGTTTTACTTTGTCTTGTCCCGAAAAGAGCGCTGAGATACGGACGGGCATCATACGTCTCCCTGCCGTTTCTTCCTCTGTAATAGTAATAATATGCGCCGTATTTTGCCCAGCCGGTGGACGCAAAGCCCTGAGAATTGATGTAATATTTTCCGTTCTCAAGGAAAGTATCCACCTTATACGATCCATCTGAATTATAATAACGCCAGTTTCCGTTAATCTGCACCCATCCGGTCGAAATGACTCCCGGCTTTAAGACAAACCTCTTATTATTCGAAGTGCTGGCCGCTGATAAGGATACGGTCGATCCATCGCTTACAGAGGACGCTGTCGTCACATACTTGCCGTTTGAAACACTGCAAAGATAGAAACTATAATCTCCGCTTTCTGTCGGTATTAATTTCCATTTATGCGCGTTATCGTTAGACCAGGAAGTAAGCGTCAGCTGTGAACCGTTGGCCGTAAGATACTTTCCGCTTCCGTAATTATACAAACGATAAGCGTCCGAAGATACCTGTTCAATCAGAAACGCCTGAGCTACAGAGTTCGCACTCTTCTGAAGTGTGATCCCGGTTGTATCAACCTTCCATCCAAGCTTATAACCTGTATTCAGCCTGCTTGTAAAGTTTACAACAGAGCCCGTAACCACGGAACTGATTTTATTCGTTTTTGTAAATGTCCAAAGCTGTGCAGCAGAAGCATTATAGCCATACATCCAGATATTTGTTCCGTTTGAAATCCTTCCTCCGGATATATCAACTGCATTCCCGCTTCCGAGACCTATGATCTTATAAACAGCTTTCGAACCGCTGTTTACGCGTATAATACGAAACAGCTGAGCCGTCGTACCGTTCCAGGCATACTGCTGAAGGTTTGCCTTATTCGTTTTACTTCCGCCTTCAACATCAAGAGATAATCCGGACCATACGTTTATAATCTTATAGATATTTCCGCTTGTACCGTAACGTTCCAGATAAAACAACTGGTTCGGCATTGTGTTATTTTTACTGGAAAGAATAATATTTCCTTTGCCGCTGATACTGGAATTGCCTACAGCCATGACCATAGAATTATTCTTTGCATTTCCAATAGAATAAATGCCGTTAGCAAGCAAATCCTGATTTGGATCGGTGCTGGATGCAATAGTCCACTTCTGAGCCACTGTTCCATTAGAATTATAGAACCGTACTATATTTCCTTTACTATACTTTCCGCCGGATAAATCCATAACGATAGACGGGTCATCGCAGCTGCAGAAAACGTATTCCTTACTGGAAGCATTTGGTTTTCTTATATACCATTCTTCATAACTGCTGCCTGAAGAATTTCTCTGTACAATTTTGGTTTTATTTGAAGCGGACGAACCCTCATAAGTTATTAAAAGACCTGAAAAAGCAGAAGTAATCTTATAGCGTTCGTTAGAGGTAGGTTCAATCTTAAAGACTGTTCCGTCAACTCCGTCATTGGCGCACAGAGTGAGCTGTTTACCTGCCGCCAAATCACCGTTTTGAATTCCAAGAAGCAGACTGCTGCCCTTTGCGGAATAGATTTTATAATATCCGGAAGTTATTTTGGCGTCTACGCCGCCGGGAACCGGAACAGAAGCCTCAGAAAAATACCACTTTTGACCTCCTGAATGGTTTTGTGTATAAAGCCTGACGTTCACTCCGCTTTTTGCTGATCCGCCCGCATAATCTACTGCAAGATTGCTGGCCTTTCCAATCATCTCGTAAACGGTTTTTCCTACATAACTGCTCTTAACGAGCTGGAAAATCTGGGCAGTAGTTCCGTTCCAGGTATACTGCTGGATATTCGTCCCTACGCTTTTTCTATTACCGGCGACATCAAGAACCTTGCCTGAGAATACGTTTTCAATTTTATAATAATTGTTGTATCCCAAATTTGTAACGACGAAAATCTGGCTCTTCGATTTCGTTAAATTACCCAGACAAATATTAGCGCCATTGTTTTCTTTTTTTCCTTCAACTTCCATAACGACATTCAAATCTTTAGATGTCGCTATTGTATAAGTACCGTTGCTGATGGGTACTTCCGCATCGACAGAAACGAGTTTCCATTTTTGAGTGGACGAGTCATTTGCACTGCTTAAGATAATATTTTTACCCGCAGCTGCAGAAGCATTTGTAATATCTGCTCGTAATTTATTATTATAGACAGGAACAAAAGAAACCGTTCCGTTCCCGCTGTCGACGATGTACCATTGCTGCCTTTCATTTCCCTTATATTCAGCCTGGACCAGCTGAGAATTGCCGGATACCGTCAAAGCCTTGCCGGTCTTGAAATTAATAATTTCATATTTTTTATTTCCAAGAAGAATAACCTTAAACAGACCGAAAAAGTCTTTTGTTTTATGATTTGTTATGATTCCGGCATTATCAGAATAGGAGTTTCCGTTGACATAAAAACCGATATTTGAATTATCGGAAGAAAGAATCTGATAAACGCCTGCTGAAACTGCAGCGTCTTCGCCATTCGTCCCAACAATTGAAGGTTTCTCCTCGATGAATAATTCTTCCGTTGTTTCGAGGGAGGACTCATCTTCAGATTCCGCAGCAGATTCATCTTGAGACTCCCCGATCGATTCATCTGTCGATTCCAGGACGGATTCATCTTGAGACTCCCCGATCGATTCATCTGTCGATTCCAGGACGGATTCGTCTTGAGGCTCTTCGATTGATTCATCTGTCGATTCCAAAACGGATTCAGCAATGGATTCCTCAACAGATTCATCCACAGATTCGGCTGCGGATTCCGGGACGGATTCGTCAAAAGACTCCTCGATTGATTCATCTGCAGATTCCGAAACGGATAAAGACTCTTCATTTGAATCAGCCGCAGATTCATCTGCAATCTCCTCAAGGGATTCCTCTGAAGATTCAACTTGAGAATCCACGATGGATTCATCTTCTGATTCAGCAAGAGACATTTCTGCCGACTCGTCATTTTTTTCGACAATTTCTGCTGACGATTCTTCGACAATATTTTCCACAGATTCCTGTTCCTCAACTGAATTTATAGAGGAGGAAGCAAAAATATCTGTGACAGGAACAAGAAGAAGTACCGTACTAAGAAACAAAGATACTATTCTTTTCTTCATAATAAACTCCAAATACCTCCTATTTATAATAAACCTATTCTATATAATAGCGCATATTCCAAACAATTTCAAGCATTTTACAGAACAGCGGGTAGTATCATAAAAAAGAGGAAACCAAAAAGGTTTCCTCTTTTCGTGCCCAGTTCCGGAATCGAACCAGAGACACGAGGATTTTCAGTCCTCTGCTCTACCAACTGAGCTAACTGGGCTTGACAGATGAAACTGTCAGTAGCGGGAGTAGGATTTGAACCTACGACCTTCGGGTTATGAGCCCGACGAGCTTCCAGACTGCTCCATCCCGCGATAAAATGGATGGGGAAGGATTCGAACCTTCGAAGGCATTGCCAGCAGATTTACAGTCTGTCCCCTTTGGCCACTCGGGAACCCATCCATATTTAATTTGTTGCTTAGAGCCGATGAACGGACTCGAACCGTTAACCTGCTGATTACAAATCAGCTGCTCTGCCAATTGAGCCACATCGGCATATTTAATGATAAATGGGACCTATAGGGCTCGAACCTATGACCCTCTGCTTGTAAGGCAGATGCTCTCCCAGCTGAGCTAAGATCCCAGCAATATGTGTATTTGATACACACGGGTACGAAATATAAACTTCGTAACGACCCAAACGGGACTCGAACCCGTGACCTCCGCCGTGACAGGGCGGCGCTCTAACCAACTGAGCCACTGGGCCAACTATCAATTCA
>JAILID010000128.1 GCA_024695465.1 Lachnospiraceae bacterium
AAGATTCTGTTTTTGGGCAACAAAAAAAGGGCGTCCACTCACTACTACTATGTAATTAGTGGTTGATATTCCTATTTCCCATATAGGATATTTTTCCTCTTATTGCATAAGCTGTTAAAATGAGAAGGCAATCGGTCTGGCCGCGTCCCCTCTGGATCCTCACGTCCGTATGACAGTCAGCCAACCAGCCTCTCATTTGCAGCGTTCGTTTTACGCAGGTTGAACCTCCCGTTCGTGTGACACCCAGTAGATTGAATAAGCAATGAGAAAAAACTGGTATCGACCATTGCTAATCTATCTCAAAGGAGCTTGTTTCATGAACGCAGTTGGTATCGATGTTTCAAAAGGCAAGAGCACTGTCGCTATCTATCAGCCGGGAGATCAGGTCGTCCTCAAACCCTGTGAATTCCGCCATACCCAATCTGATATCCGTTCCCTGATCGGTATTATCCGGGAGTTGAAGGGAGAAACAAAGGTCTGTATGGAGCACACCGGAAGATATTATGAACCGGTTGCCTCCTGGCTCTCAGACGCCGGTATCTTTGTCAGCGCTGTCAACCCTATCCTGATCAAGCAGTTTGGTGATGATTCTCTTCGTGCCCCGAAGACGGATAAAGCAGATGCAAAGAAAATCGCCCGATATACTCTTGACCGCTGGACCAAACTGAAGCAGTATGGTCATATGGATGAATTACGTAATCAACTTAAGACCATGAACCGGCAATTCGGGTTCTATATGGATCAGAAGACCGCAATGAAGAATAACCTCATTGCCCTTCTTGATCAGACTTATCCCGGTGCGAATGCTTTCTTTGACAGCCAGGCCCGCAGTGACGGCAGCCAGAAATGGGTGGATTTCGTCTACACCTACTGGCATGTGGACTGTGTCCGCGGCAAGTCACTGGAAGCTTTTACCGAGCACTATAAAAACTGGTGCAAACGTAAGGGCTATAACTTCAGCGCTGCTAAAGCGAAAGAAGTCTACAACGACTCCTCTGACCTTATTGCCGTGTTTTCGAAAAACGCCAATACAAAGATGCTGATCCATCAGGCCGTGGAAATGCTGAATCTTGCTTCCAGAACGGTCGAAGCTCTTCGTACTGAAATGGACAAGGCAGCATCTTCACTTCCGGAGTACCCGGTTGTTCTGGCCATGAATGGGGTCGGCACCACTCTCGGCCCTCAGCTCATGGCTGAGATCGGAGACGTTACCCGTTTTACCAAACGTGGTGCATTGACCGCCTTCGCTGGTGTTGATCCGGGTAAGAACGAATCGGGTCAATATTCGCAGAAGAGCGTACATACTTCAAAGAAAGGATCTCCATACTTAAGAAAAACCCTCTTTCAGATCATGGAAAGTCTGATTCAGCGTTCCCCTGCGGATGACCCGGTTTACGCTTTCATGGACAAGAAGCGCTCCCAAGGTAAGCCGTACTATGTGTATATGACTGCAGGAGCCAACAAGTTCCTTCGGATTTACTACGGACGTGTGAACGAATATTTGTCCTCACTATCAGAAGACAAATAGCTCATATCCCGCGGATATATCTCGGGCCAGCGTTTTACGGTGGTCTTGTTTTGATACCTGCAATTTAACCTGCACAAAAAATTTCAAAGATCTTCAATTTCTGCTTGACTATTTATTTGCAGACTGTCATATTGTTTATTTAAGGTCAATGACACAGATTTCGCTGATTGTCGCGATTCGGATCGGCGGTCCGTAGAATCCCACTCCCGATGTTACGAGTACCTGACTCTTGCCCAAGTTCCGCAGCCCGTAAGATTGGGGTCCGCGTATTCTGGAAATGATATTGCCCGGGAAGACCTGACCATCATGTGTGTGTCCGCTGACAGCGAGGTCAATCCCGTAGCGGTCCAGTTCCGTAAGATCCGTCGGCTCATGCTGCAGAAGCAGGAGGGGCTCTTCCGGATCGATATCCTTCATCAGTTCCTCCAGAGAGGCTCTTTCGACGACTCCCTCTCCAGGGCGGCTTTCATCTCTGCGTCCGACAAGGCAGATTCCTTTCAGTTCCGGCGGGCTGACGGATTCATCCGTCAGAAGTTTCCAACCGCATTTTTCCAAAAATCCTGCCATTCCCGGGTGCCGTACCGCCTTATCCGCGCCGATCGTCGAGAAACCTCCGAGCAGCGGCTCCTCCATGTCGTGATTGCCGTAAATCACGTAGGTCCCGCATTTCGAATGCATTTGCTTCAATATATCCGCGTAGGCATCCGGATTATTCATGGCTTCATAAGCGGAGGTCACGATGTCGCCGGCGATAAGGATAAGATCCGCATCCTGCTCATTTACCCTCGCCACCATATCTTTATAGATCTGCGTCGTGGAATTGACGCCGATGTGCAGATCACCGATCA
>JAILID010000132.1 GCA_024695465.1 Lachnospiraceae bacterium
GTGATAGCCTCTACTCGATGTTTGCAAGTGATGGGAGTAATATGCCGTGACCAGGTAGGAAGATTCAGTGCCCGGATCTCAGACACATCGCGGATGCCGCCGTCGATTACCATGCCGGCGAGGCCGTATTCTTTGGCCATCGTTGCTGCCATACCACCGCAGCCGGAAATCTCCGCACCATTGAGATCCACGATGTAAAAATCTCCCTCTTGGGTAAGTGCAAACACATCACGGGACGCGGTCTTGCCCTTCATGTTTTCTGCAATCGCCTTAGACACGGTCACTCTTTCAGGAACGAAGCGGAGCGTAACGACATTGCCAACGGCTGCGCAGTCAATCTGCCCGGGAAGCGGCTTGATTACACTGGCAGACACGGCTGACTGGATCCCCAGCTGATCCAAGGCATCGGACACGGCGGAACTGAGTCCTTTGATGGACAGAAACTTATCCTTAATCTCTTTCGGAGTTCTCGGGATCTCCGTGCATATAATTCGCTGCTCGTCAATCATATGAAAAAGACGGGATTCATATTTAGCCAGGTCTTTTTCTGGTAAGACACTGTACATTCATTATCCTTTCCCCCTGATGGGAACAGCATCAGAGACAGGGTTTCTCGCGAACGGGAACAGCGTCCGCGGTTTGTGAGGATTCCCAACTGAAGTGTAGCAAGATTCTCTCTGTGTGTAAAACGGAAATAAACGATTAGAAATAGCGAAAACTGTACTATTATTTGATTATTGCGATAGGGGGAAGAAACAAGTACCGTTGCATCCGTCAAGAAAATACGTTATACTTACAATATCTAATTGGGCAGGGGGGTGCGGACTAATGAAGTTTTCAGACGTGGAAACTTTTCTGACTATAGTGGAAACCGGGAGCTTTACTCGAGCTGCCGAAAAAATGTATCTGTCCCAATCAACTGTTAGCCATCAGATAAAGACGCTGGAAGAGGAGCTTGGTATCACCCTTTTGCAGCGGCAGAAGGGGCAGAGAGACATCGTACTGACTGAAAAGGGGGAAGCCTTCCTTTCGCTCGCAAGGCGATGGCTTGAGCTATGGCAGGATATCCAGGCCCTTCAAGGCCCGCAGAAGCACAGTTCTCTTAGCATCGGAGCACCTAGAAATCTGCTCAGCTATACGCTCCCTCCTCTTGTCAAAGAACTGAAGTCTATTCAATCTCTCAATCTTAAAATCCTCTCCTATCGTTCTCGGCAGGTATATTCTGCGGTGGAGAATCGAGAAATCGACGTAGGCCTGGCATTTGAGCAGCCGCCGCAGAGCGAACATGTGGTTTCCGAAGTGCTTTTCCATGAACGCATGTGTCTTATCCGCCTTAAACGAGACTATGTGACACAGCACTCCATAGACCCCAGAAATCTCAATCCGAAGGATGAAATCTACTTCCCATGGTTTCCAGATTTCGTTCGATGGCACGACGCCTGCTGGGGGCCGAATGCAGAGCATTATATTGAGATTAACACCTCCGCTTTGCTTCCGACGATTCTGGATGATACACGGCAGTGGATGATCACTCCAATCTCAATAGCCAAGCATTTCGAGTCTATAATCCCTATCGAGTGCCTGGAGCTTCTCATGCCTCCCCCAGACAGAACCTGTTATAAACTCACATGCCGTAATCCTCGAATCCAAGATACGCACGCGCTTGAGATCGTCGACAGCGTTATCGAGAGTTTCTGTGAGAACCTCCCGTGGAATAACAATATATAAAGAATATAGAATATAATCATAATACTTTCTCCACTTTCTCCGGGACAGGATCAAGGCCTCTCCCGGAGAAATGCTTTTCTGGGGACGTCATCAGAAGACATTACCTTCTGCGCAAGATAGTCGAAGGGAAATATGCAATTCTTCGCTATTTTTCATATAAAAACAAGTTTCATCTCATGACTAAGAAAAAAAGATGAAAAAAGCCGATTATACAAAACGATTTACAACATGTCTTTTCCGTGAGTGAAGGAATTAATTGTATACTTCTCACAAAAGCCGAAGAAAAAGCTTGTGATGATGTTACAAACGTCTCAGAATAATGATTGAAAACGGACTCAGCGGTCAAGTTGAGCACGTTTTGGAATAATGCTATACTACGGCCAGTTCAGGAAAAGGAGCTCTCTACGTGTGGAACAGGCATGGCGGGTGTTTCTTCTTCCAGTCCGGCTTGAACGTTCAAAAACTCTGACTGCGAAAACAGGTCAAAGCGATTACAACAAGAAAGGATTAGGAGGCCCTTTTATGAAGCATTTCACTACCGATACCCTGATCTACCACTATGACAAAACGATTCCCAACGTTGATACCGTTGAGGAAGGCGAAATCTTTACCGTTGATACCGTTGACGCGTATGGCAACCAGATCACTTCCGAGGAAGTTCTCCGCACTCAGATCGACCGCCAGTACCTGAGCGGCTGCACCGGTCCCATTGGAGTTAAGGGCGCGGAACCCGGCGACACGCTTTGCGTGGAAATTCTGGA
>JAILID010000010.1 GCA_024695465.1 Lachnospiraceae bacterium
CCTCATCGACATGACGGGCGGCACGACCAAGGTCACCATGTACCTTGACGCGCTGTGCGACGTCAATAAGGCCTACACGGAATACGATGAGTTCCCGGATACGGCGAGCTTTTCGGAGGAGTCGCTCAAGCTCCTTCGGCTTCTTGTGAAAATGGGCGGCCTGTCCCAGGTCAACTACTGGCCGGAAAATGACGACTCCTATATCCGCGGCCGCTGGTTCAGCGAGGGGAAGGGCCGCGCACTGATCGGGTATACGGAAATCATGTCTGTCATGGGGGAGAATGCGGAGAATTTCATTTTCCGGACTTTCTCCTACAACAAGGAGGAGAACATTCCGCTCTTTTTCGGGGATCTCGCGGGCATCAACTCCAAAATAAGCGAAGAAAAAAAGGAGGCCGCTTATGACCTCCTTGAGATATTGACGTGTGCTGAGACGATGGAGAGCGCGATCCTGCCGGGCAAGAGCGGTGAGACTCCGCAGTATCTGCTGCCGGCGCGCATGAGCGTGTACGAGGAGCTCGGCAAAACCCTGCCGGTCTACGAAAAGCTCGGGGAGATCGCCGCGAACCCCGAAAACCGCCTCTTTAAAATGGGCGCGGACGTGAGAGAATATCTTGCGGCCGTCAAGAAGGTGCTGCCGGGTCTCATTTTTGAATGAGGCCGGGCATCACGGCTCTTCGGGCGGCTGTGCCTTTCCGGCCCTAAGCTGGCAAATGAGCTGCGTCATGGATCCCATCGGGCAGAAGCTGCACCAGGTGCGGGGCTTAAAGAGCACCATCAGGATGAGACCGATGAGCGCGGAGGTCAGCATCAGGCTGTAGAAGCCGAAGGCGTACTGGGCGACCCAGTCCGGTGCCGAGCCGGCGGTGTAGGCCCAGCCCCACGGGACGCGGAAGGTCCAGAAGAGCTTGATGGCTTCGCGGAGAGTCGCGCCGCCGAAGACACGCCAGGTCTGGTAGACGATATTTCCGAACATAGTCAGGAAGAAAATGAGAAACCCGTACCGGAACGGCTTCGACGCCATCCAGTTGGGGGTCGGCTTCTGGCGCGAGCAGCCGAATTTCTTCGGGAGGACGGTCAGGAGCTGGCTGCGGCCGCAGAGGTGGTGGCAGAAGAATTTATTTCCTCCGAAGACCGCGAAGAGGAGCGGCACGAGAAAATCGATCATCCCGAGCCACGCGAAGAGGATATTGAAGAACCCCAGGATGAAGTAGACGATCGTCCAGATCCAGAGGTAGTCGTACCAGTGTTTCGGCTGTTTTTTCATGCGGTCACCTCCCTCATGAGAAGCGTGATGCTGTTGGCGGGACATGCTTTTTCGCATTTTCCGCAGCCGATGCAGCGGGCTTTGTCGACAACGGCGTAGCAGCCTTTAAAGATGCTGATCGCGTCGCGGGGACATTCGTGGGTGCAGGCGCCGCAGGAGACGCAGCGGTTCCTGTCGACTTTTGCGTAACGTTTGGGTGGCATGGGGACCTCCTTATGCTTTTGATTTTTGATGTGTTTGTCAAGCATTATAGCAATTTGTATACAAAAATACAATGAAGAAAGGGGCAAAAGGCTTAAAAGAGAGGCTTTGTATATTATTGACAGTTTTTGCAACGATTGCTATGATTGTTTATGGTGTTTTTGACTTGAATTGGAGATGAAAACGAATTAATTCTAACATCATATAAAAGGGAGAATGACGTATGCCGACACTGGATTGGATCGGGAAGAGCAAGGTTGTAAATCATCATTTGGACGTGCCTTATTGCGTCCTTGACCGAAAATACAGTTATGATGAAAATGGACAGCATGAAGATGATAATGGCAGCGAGAACATGATTATTCACGGGGATAACCTGCTTGCACTAAAGAGCCTTCTGCCGCAGTACGAAGGCCTCATAAAGTGCATTTACATCGATCCTCCCTACAATACAGGAAACGAGAATTGGGTTTACAATGATAATGTGAATGATCCCAGAATAAAAAAATGGTTAGGGGAAGTTGTCGGCAAAGAAGGAGAGGATCTGTCGCGCCATGATAAGTGGCTGTGTATGATGTATCCGAGGCTGAAGCTGCTGCAGAGATTGCTGGCGGAGGATGGAGCGATTTTTATCAGTATTGATGATAATGAGTTGTATAATCTTAAGGCTATCTGCGATGAGATTTTTGGAAAGAGCAACTATTTATCTTTGATTACCAGACCAACTGGAACACATACGGGAGTAGTGAATCGTGCAATTGTTGGGGAAGCTGATTATATATTGGTTTATACAAAATCGTTAGACAAGATGTCGCTTGATGGACTTCCTCTGGAAGAAAAAGATACTAAAATATATGATATGGAAGATGAAAAAGGAAAATTTCTTATTAGACCTCTAAGAAGAACAGGTGGTGAGAATAGGCGTGAAGATAGGCCAAATATGTATTTCCCTATTGAGGCACCTGATGGCACCATGGTATACCCTATAGGTCCAACTGGATATGAAAGTAGGTGGATTTGTAATCCTGATGGTTATGAATATTTCTGCAATGAAGGTCGTATTTTTTGGAAACAGATAAAAGAGGGGAAAAAGGTAAAGTGGCAAGTATATCAGAAATTTTATCTTCAAGATAAGAAAAAGGCAGTGTCTAATGTGTGGGGGCAAGTAGAGGGGAACAAAAAGGCAACACGTGATGTTAGAGATATTTTTCATGATTCAGGATATGATTTTGATTTTCCAAAACCAATTGGTTTGATTGAACGAATTATTAAAATGAATGAAGATTCATCGGCAATTTTCCTTGATTCCTTTGCCGGTTCCGGCACTACCGCCCATGCCGTTCTCAACATGAACAAAAAAGATGGCGGCAATCGTAAGTTTATCATGATTGAGATGATGGATTATGCGGATACAATTACCGCAGAGCGCGTCAAGCGTGTCATTAACGGTTACGGTGAGGGAGAGAAAGCTGTTTCTGGCACAGGAGGTAATTTCAGTTATTACGAACTCGGAGCTCCCATTTTTAAGGATGATGCTCTCAACGAAGAAGTCGGGTCCGACGAAATACGTAAATATGTTTATTTCACTGAGACAAAGCAGAAGTTAGAGCCGAGCAGGAGTGATGAACCGCATTATATGGGAACATATCTGGGTACCGCTTACTATTTTAACTATGAAATAAATAAGATAACAACACTAAACAGAGAGTTTCTTCATACTGTTAAGACCAAAGCAGAAAATTATGTCATATATGCAGATTTATGTACGCTGAGTCAGCGCGAGTTGGAAAAGTGGCACATAACATTTAAGAAGATTCCCCGCGATA